>CAYYZZ010000024.1:0-18727 GCA_964476235.1 uncultured Streptomycetaceae bacterium
GCTCAATGTCGCGGCTGCGGCGGCGGTGTGCCTGTTCGAGCGGGTAAGACAGTTGACAGTAGGCAGTAGGCAGTAGGCAGTCACTTGATTTTGTCTGCACGCTGCAAACTGCCAACTGCAAACTGCTGACTCAGTAGATCCGGCGCACGAGCTTGGCCTCGTGCAGGATGGTGGTGGCGAGTTCCTCGATCGACTTGCTGGTAGCGTCGAGATAAGGGATGCCCTCCTGCCGCATCAGCGCCTCGGCCTCGCGCACCTCGAATTCGCAGTTGGCGAGCGTCGCATACCGGCTCCCCGGCTTGCGCTCGTTGCGGATCTGCTGCAGCCGCTCGGGCCGGATCGTGAGCCCGTACAGCTTGCCTCGGAGCGGCCGCAACGGGGTCGGCAACTGCATGCGGCTGAAGTCCTCCGGGATGAGCGGGTAATTGGCCGCGCTGATGCCGAATTGTATCGCGAGGTACAGGCAGGTCGGCGTCTTGCCGCTGCGCGAGACCCCGACCAGGATGACATCGGCGTCATTCAGGTCGCGGTTGGTGACGCCGTCGTCGTGCGACAGCGTGTAGTTCACCGATTCGATGCGGTGGTGGTAGTTGACGAAATCCAAGACGCTGTGAGTCCGGCCGATGGCGTGGGAAGCCCGGACCCCGAGTTCACGCTCGAGGGGGAAGATGAAGATCTCGAAGCAATCGAGGAACAGCGCCTTGGACTGGCCGATGACCTGCGCGATTTCGGTGAGGGCGAGGGTGCTGATCACCAGCGGGCGCGCGCCGTCCGTCACGCCCTGCTGGTTGATCTGCTTGACTACGTCGTGCGCTTTTTCCACCGAATCCACGAACGGCAGGGTGATCTCGTTGAAGCGCACGCCATCGAACTGGGTCAGCAGGCTGTGGCCCAGCATCTCGGCGGTGATGCCGGTGCGGTCGGATACGAAAAAAGCCGTGCGCTTGGGGTCTGCCATCTCGCGGTGCCGCGGTGTTCCGGTAAAATAACGCGCTTTCCGATCCCGGCAAATTACCACACCCCGCAGGAATGAGCATGCTCCCACTGGTTCTCGACTTTGCCACGCTGCGCATGAGCGACGTGGCCGGCGTTGGCGGCAAGAACGCCTCGCTCGGAGAAATGATCAGCCAGCTTGGCCGCGCCGGCGTGCGGGTGCCCGGCGGTTTCGCCACGACTTCCGGCGCTTACCGGGAGTTTCTTGCCCAGGGCAAGCTGGATGCGCGCATTGCCAGGCGCCTGGACGGGCTGGACGTCAACGATGTGGCTGCGCTTGCGAGCGCCGGAGCGGAGATCCGCGGCTGGATTTCGGCGCAGGAGTTTCCCAGCCGGTTGCGCGACGAGATCGCGACAGCCTATGGCAGGCTGGCCGACGGCGCCGGGGCGGACGCCTCGTTCGCGGTGCGCTCCTCCGCCACGGCTGAGGACCTTCCGGACGCTTCCTTCGCGGGCCAGCAGGAGACTTTCCTCAACGTGCGTGGCCTCGACCCCCTCTACGCCGCGATGAAGCAGGTATTTGCCTCGCTCTACAACGATCGCGCCATCTCCTACCGCGCGCACAAAGGCTATGCGCACCAGGAGGTCGCCCTGTCCGCCGGCATCCAGCGCATGGTGCGCAGCGATCTCGGGGCGAGTGGCGTGATGTTCACGCTCGACACCGAGTCCGGATTCGACCAGGTCGTCTTCATCACCGCGGCTTATGGGCTCGGCGAGACCGTGGTGCAGGGGCAGGTCAATCCCGACGAGTTCTATGTCTACAAGCGCGCGCTGAGCGAGGGCAAGCGCGCGATCCTGCGCCGGGGACTGGGATCCAAGGCGGTCAAGATGGTGTATGCGGACCCGCGGCAAACCGGCCACTCGGTCAGGACAGTCGACGTGCCCGAAGCGGAGCGGCGCCGCTTCTCGATCAGCGACGCGGAGGTCGAGGAACTGGCCCGTTACGCGATGGTCATCGAAGGTCATTACGGCCGCCCGATGGACATCGAGTGGGGCAAGGACGGCGCCGACGGCAAGCTCTACGTGCTGCAAGCCCGTCCCGAAACGGTGAAGGCAAACGAAAAGGTCGACACGCTGCGCCGCTACCGCCTCAAACAGCGTTCCGAGGTGCTGGCGACCGGCAGGGCAATCGGCCAGAAGATCGGCAGCGGCCCGGTGCGGGTGGTCAAGACGGCCGCGGAGATGTCGAGCGTGCGCGAGGGCGAGGTGCTGGTCACGGACATGACCGACCCGGACTGGGAGCCCGTGATGAAGCGCGCGGCGGCCATCGTCACCAACCGCGGCGGACGCACCTGCCACGCCGCCATCATTGCGCGCGAGCTGGGCATCCCGGCGGTGGTGGGCTGCGGTGATGCCACGCAGGTGCTGAAGGACGGGCGCCCCATCACCGTATCCTGCGCCGAAGGCGACACCGGCTTTGTCTATCGCGGAGTGCTAGAGACCGAGGTGATCGATCTCTCGCTCTCCAGCATGCCCAAGTCGCCGGTGAAGATCACGATGAACGTGGGCAACCCGGAACTGGCCTTCGAGTTTCAGCGCCTGCCCAACGAAGGCGTGGGACTGGCGCGGCTCGAATTCATCATCGCCCGCATGATCGGAGTGCACCCCAGGGCCGTGCTCGCCTATCCCGATATCCCGGCGGACGTCAAGGTGGCCGTCGAGGAGCACAGCGCGGGCTATCCCGACCCGGTCACGTTTTACGTGGACAAGCTGGCGGAGGGCATCTCGACGCTGGGGGCGGCATTCTGGCCCAAGCCGGTGATCGTGCGCCTGTCCGACTTCAAGTCGAACGAGTACTCGAGCCTGACCGGTGGCGCGCGTTACGAACCGCGCGAGGAAAATCCCATGCTCGGCTTCCGCGGCGCGGGGCGTTACGTCGACCCCTCGTTCCGCGAGTGCTTCGAACTCGAGTGCAGGGCGTTAAGGAAGGTGCGCGACGAAATGGGCCTGACCAACGTCGAGATCATGGTGCCGTTCGTGCGGACAGTGGACGAGGCGGTACGGGTGATCAAGCTGCTGGCCGCCAACGGATTGAAGCGCGGCGAGAACGGCCTGCGTATCATCATGATGTGCGAGATCCCCTCGAATGCGATCCTGGCGGACCGGTTCCTCGAGCATTTCGACGGGTTCTCCATCGGATCCAACGACATGACGCAGCTGACCCTGGGGCTCGACCGGGATTCCGGCATCGTTGCAGCCCAGTTCGACGAGCGCGACCCCGCGGTGAAGCAGATGCTGCATCTCGCGATCCAGGCATGCCGCAGGGCCGGCAAGTACGTCGGCATCTGCGGGCAAGGCCCTTCCGACCACCCCGACCTTGCGAAATGGCTGGTGGAGGAGGGTATCGATAGCCTGTCGCTCAATCCCGATACGGTCGTCGAGACCTGGCTCTACCTTGCGAAAGAGTCACAGGGCTCCAGCAAGGCCTGACCCGGTTTTTCCCTGTCGCCGCCTCCAAGTCACTGGACGCGGCGTCGTTTTCCGATAAAATAGGTGAACCGCTGGCTTATGCGATGACCCAATATATCTTTGTCACAGGTGGTGTAGTTTCCTCCCTGGGCAAAGGCATCGCTGCCGCCTCCCTGGCCGCCATTCTCGAGTCCCGCGGCCTCAAAATCTCGATGGTCAAGCTGGACCCCTACCTCAACGTGGATCCGGGGACCATGAGCCCGTTCCAGCACGGCGAGGTCTTCGTCACCGAGGACGGCGCCGAGACCGACCTGGATCTCGGCCACTACGAGCGCTTTCTGCACGCCAAGATGTCGAAGCGCAACAATTTCACCACCGGCCAGATCTACGAGAGCGTGATCAAGAAGGAGCGCCGCGGCGACTATCTCGGCGGCACCGTTCAGGTCATTCCCCACATCACCGACGAGATCAAGCAGTTCATCCGGCGCGGGGCGGGCGAGGCCGAGGTCACCATCGTCGAGGTCGGCGGCACCGTGGGCGACATCGAGTCGCTGCCGTTCCTGGAAGCGATCCGGCAGATGGCGATCGAGCTCGGGCGCGAGAACACCTGCTTCATCCACCTGACGCTGGTGCCGTATGTCGCCGCGGCCGGCGAGATCAAGACCAAGCCTACCCAGCACTCGGTCAAGGAACTGCGCGAGATCGGCATACAGCCCGACGTGCTGCTGTGCCGCGCCGACCGTCCCGTGCCCGAGGACGAGCGCAGGAAGATCGCGCTCTTCACCAATGTCCCCGTGGAAGCGGTCATCTCGGCCGTCGACGTCGACAGCATCTACAAGATCCCCGCGGAGTTGCACGCGCAGAACCTTGATGACATCGTATGCCGCAAGCTGGGGCTTAAACCCCCGCCCGCCAATCTCTCGACCTGGGAGAAGCTGATCTACGCGCTGGAACACCCGCAGCGGGCGGTCAACATCGCGCTGGTGGGCAAGTACGTCGACCTCACCGAATCCTACAAGTCCCTGACCGAGGCCCTGATCCACGCCGGCATCCACACCGGCGCCAAGGTCAAGATCCATTACATGGATTCCGAGAACATCGAGAAGAATGGCACCGGGTGCCTCGCCAGCATGGACGCGATCCTGGTCCCGGGCGGATTCGGCAAGCGCGGCGTGGAAGGCAAGATCAAGGCGATCCGCTACGCGCGCGAGTATGGCGTCCCGTACCTGGGCATCTGCCTCGGCATGCAGCTAGCGGTAATCGAGTACGCCCGCAACGTTGGGGGGCTGGTGGGCGCACACAGCACCGAGTTCGATCCTGATACCCCGCATCCCGTGATCGCGCTCATCACCGAATGGCAGGACCGGGACGGCCGCGTCGAGCGGCGCGATGCCGAGTCCGAGTTCGGCGGCACGATGCGCCTAGGCGGCCAGGAATGCCTGCTCGAGCCCGATTCCGCAGCACGCCGCATCTACGGGCAGGAACGCATCATGGAGCGCCACCGCCATCGCTACGAAGTCAACAATCACTATTTGCCGCGGATCAAGGCGGCGGGACTCAAGGTGAGCGGGGTTTCGGCCAAGGACGGCCTGTGCGAGATGGTCGAGCTGCCCGGGCATCCCTGGTTCATTGGTTGCCAGTTCCATCCTGAATTCACCTCGACCCCGCGTCACGGACACCCGCTGTTCAAGGCGTTCATGCAGGCCGCGCTCGCCCAGGCCCAGCCGGGCCAGGCCGGCGTGGCAGGGGATGTCGGGCGGCTGAAAAACATCGCCTGAGGCCCGGCTCATGATCTCACGCCCGCGACGATCGCAACCGGCGCCGGCGCCGCGGCACGGCGTTCAACCCTACCGCGACGTCATCGAGTTGTGCGGCTTCCGGGCCGGCCTGAGCCAGCCGTTATTCCTCATCGCCGGCCCCTGCGTGGTCGAGTCGAGGGACCTCGCGCTCGATACCGCCGGCGAACTCAAGGAAATCTGCGCCCAGGTGGGGGTGCCTTTCATCTACAAGTCGTCCTACGACAAGGCCAA
The DNA here is from genome assembly GCA_964476235.1 of uncultured Streptomycetaceae bacterium. GTDB lineage: Bacteria > Pseudomonadota > Gammaproteobacteria > Burkholderiales > SG8-41 > SG8-41. The sequence continues at coordinate 5,433 of CAYYZZ010000024.1, forward strand.
CAGGACATCCATAAAGTCATTCCGCGGCATGGGGATGGATAAAGGTCTTAAGATTCTGGATGAGGTCAGGAAAAAAATCGGCGTGCCGGTCCTGACCGATGTCCATGAGATCGAGGAGATCGCGGACGTGGCGGCGGCGGTGGACGTGCTGCAGACGCCGGCCTTTCTGTGCCGGCAGACCGATTTCATCTGCGCCGTGGCAGCCACCGGCAAGCCGGTCAATATCAAGAAAGGCCAGTTCCTCGCGCCGGGCGACATGAAGAACGTCGTGGAAAAAGCCAAGTCGGCCAGCAAGAAAGACAACATCCTGGTCTGCGAGAGAGGCGTCTCGTTCGGCTACAACAACCTGGTTTCCGACATGCGCTCGCTCATGATCATGCGCGACACCGGCTGCCCGGTGGTATTCGATGCCACCCACTCGGTCCAGTTGCCCGGCGGACAAGGGGCTTCCAGCGGCGGGCAGCGCGAATTCGTTCCCGTGCTCGCACGCGCTGCAGTGGCGAGCGGCGTCGCGGGCCTGTTCATGGAAACGCACCCCAATCCCGAGAAGGCGCTGTCCGACGGGCCCAACGCCTGGCCGTTGCCGCTCATGAAGCGGCTGCTCGAGACGCTCAAGGCGCTGGACGCCCTGGTCAAGAGCCGCGGCTTCGCCGAGGACAAGCTCTAGACACTAACCACCGGTCAAAACAGGAACAACAATGAGTGCGATCGTTGACGTGATTGCGAGGGAGATCCTGGACTCGCGTGGCAACCCGACCATCGAGGCCGACGTGCTGCTGGAATCGGGCGTGCTGGGACGCGCCGCGGCGCCCTCGGGGGCGTCCACCGGCAGCCGCGAGGCCATCGAGCTGCGGGATGGGGACGCGGGCCGCTATGGCGGCAAGGGCGTGCTGAAGGCCGTGGAGAACATCAATACCGAGATCTGCGAAGCGGTCATCGGGGTGGATGCCACCGAGCAGAGCTTCATCGACAAGACGCTGATCGATCTCGACGGCACCGAGAACAAATCGCGGCTGGGCGCCAACGCCATACTTGCCGTGTCGCTTGCCGTAGCCAAGGCGGCGGCCGAGGAATCGGGGTTGCCGCTGCACCGCTACCTGGGCGGTGCGGGGGCGATGTCCATGCCGGTGCCGATGATGAACGTGATCAACGGCGGCGCGCACGCTGACAACAGCCTCGACATGCAGGAGTTCATGATCGTTCCCGTGGGCTTCTCCTCGTTCCGCGAGGGGCTGCGCTGCGGCGCCGAGGTGTTCCACGCGCTGAAGAAACTGCTCGTCGACCGGGGGCTGTCCACCGCGGTGGGCGACGAGGGCGGCTTCGCACCGCGCCTGCCCAAGCACGAGACGGCGATCAAGACCATCCTGGAGGCGATCGAGGCGGCCGGTTACCAGCCGGGCGAGCAGGTGGCGCTTGCGCTCGACTGCGCCAGTTCCGGGTTCTTCGAGGACGGCGAGTACACGCTCGCGGCGGAGGGACTGTCCATGACCGCCGAGCAATTCGTGGACTACCTCAGCGCCTGGGTGGAGAAGTACCCGATCATCAGCATCGAGGACGGGATGGCGGAGGACGACTGGGACGGCTGGAAGCTGCTCACCAAGCGTCTGGGCAAGAAAGTGCAGCTGGTGGGCGACGACCTGTTCGTAACCAACACGCGGTTCCTGAAGCAGGGTATCGAGAAGGGCGTGGCCAATTCGATCCTGATCAAGGTGAACCAGATCGGCACGCTGACCGAGACTTTCGCGGCCATCGAGATGGCCAAGCGCTCCGGCTATACCTGCGTCGTGTCGCATCGCTCGGGCGAGACCGAGGACACCACCATCGCCGACATCGCCGTGGCGTCCAATGCGCTTCAGATCAAGTGCGGTTCGCTGTCCCGCTCGGACCGCCTTGCCAAGTACAACCAGCTGCTGCGCATCGAGGAGGATCTGGGAGATACGGCGAGTTACCCGGGCCGCGGGGCGTTCTACCAATTGCGCTAGATCGGCGTGAGAGTGCTGACCCTGACCCTCGCCGCGTTGATCGTGCTGATCCAGTATCCGCTGTGGTTGGGCAAGGGCAGCTGGTTCAGGGTATGGGAGGTCGACCAGCAGATCCGCGCGCAGCGCGATACCAATCGCCAGCACCAGGCGCGCAACAACGCGCTGGAAGCCGAGGTGCGCGATCTCAAGGTGGGCCTGGAAGCGATCGAGGAGCGGGCGCGCAGCGAACTGGGCATGGTACGGCAGGACGAAATCTTCTTCCAGGTGCTGGAGCCCGCGCCGGCCGCACGCGCGCCCGGACCCGCGACACCCTGACATGACGGCGCCACGAGAAGCGGCGCCCGCCACAGTGATCGACGGGGCGGCGGCGGCGCGCGAAATCATTTCCGGGCTGAAGGAACGCGTCGCCGCGCTCGGGAAATCGAACGTCCGTCCCGGGCTGGCCGCGGTGCAGGTGGGCGACAACCCGGCCTCGAAGATCTATCTCCGCAACAAGGTGCGGGCCTGCGACGAGGCCGGCGTCCATTCCGAGGTGTATCCCTTGCCGGCCGACTGCCCGCAGGACAAGGTGATCGCCACGCTGGAGAAGCTCAACCGCGATCCCCACGTGCAAGGTATCCTGCTGCAGTTGCCACTGCCGCCTCATCTCGACACCGAACGGATCATGCAGTCCATTGCGCCGGAGAAGGACGTCGACGGACTGACCTGGGCGAGCCTGGGAGCGTTGGTCGCGGGGCATCCTACGTTCGAGCCGTGCACGCCTGCCGGTGTGATCGTTCTGCTCGAGCGCGCCGGCGTCGCCCTCGACGGCCGCCATGCTGTGGTGGTGGGGCGCAGCACCATCGTTGGCAAGCCGATGGCGCTCATGCTGATGGCGCGCGGCGCAACGGTGACGATCTGCCATAGCCGCACCCGCGGCTTGCCGGATCACACACTCCGGGCGGATATCCTGGTGGCTGCGGTCGGACGGCCGCGGCTCATCACCAGCGAGATGGTGAAGCCGGGCGCGGCGGTGATCGACGTCGGCATCAACCGGCTGTCGGACGGCAAGCTTGCAGGCGACGTCGACTACGCCGAAGTAAGCAAAGTCGCTGGCTGGGTCACGCCGGTACCGGGAGGAGTCGGCCCGATGACGGTCGCGATGCTGATCGCCAATACGGTCCGGTCCGCGGAGCGCAGTCTCTCCACGCGCACGGCCTAGGAGTTTGTCGGACTTGGGTCGGACAAACTCCTTATGCAAAACCGCCCGCACGAAGACGGAAGTAACAGGCGGCGCAAACCTCATATCCAGCTTATGCGCGTCCCATCGAAGGCCAATAGGTGTCGTGTGCTGGGTTTCATTCGACATCCTCGGGCGGTTTTGCTGTTAGCAGCCGGTCGGACATCTCAGTCCGAGCGGCTGCTAGTGCGCTCAGCAGTAAAAGGTGTTGGAAAAATTGAACAGCAGTTCCGGGATGAGATAGCCGCGGATCCCGAGGCAGGTTATCAACGCGGCAAGCGCGGTCAGCATCAGCCACAGCAGGATGCGTTTTGCCTGCGTCATGCGGACGTTGAGCATGGCTATTGCGCGGCGGGTTTCACATTTCCGGCTGCCAGCATTATTGCACACGCATGCCTCCTGTTCAGCGGCGGCGGAGGCGGCATATATGGATAGAACACCCGGTTATGAAGCGCCGGCTAACCGATTGATATAATTTCCTGTTTTTAAATTTGTGCCTGGCTCTTCCTTTGTCTGACAACGCCATCCCCCTAATCGGCTCGGGACTTGCCTTCGACGATCTCTATCGCCGCGAGGGGCTGTTGAAGCTCGACCGGGATTTCCTCGCTGCATTGCAGGCAAGCGATTCGGTGCTCCACGTGCGGCTGCTGCACGCCCGCAACGAGCCATCGGCGCTGTCTCCCAAGCAGGAATCCGAGTTGCTGCTGGGGCTTGCGCCATACCTGCAACAGTTCATCGCAAAGCTGTTCGCCATCGAGGCGGAAGTTCGTGCGCTTGCAGACAAGCATCACGAGCTGGCGCCGCTCTACCAGGTCAAGCGGCAGTTCGTGCAGCGCAAGGCCATGCACCAGTTCAAGCCGCAGGAAGCGGAAGGCTTCGATGGTCCCGCGCTCGAGCTCGAGCTGCGGGAGGCGTTCGGCGAGCCTTTCAGCGAGATCGTCTTTGCGCGCCGCGTCATCGACTGGCAGAAGAACGAGGCGGCGCACGCGGCGCAACTCGAAGCGGCGCTCCGCTACGCGGCCTGGTCGGCGCAGTCCGAAGCGGGCAAAAGCCGGCATCGCCACGGCGTGCTGTTCAAGGCCCCGGCCAAGCTGGATCCCCAGCGGCTGGTACCGGTGACAACGGAATCATCGGGCGGTTACCAGAGCCACCGCCTGGACAAATCCCTCCTGCGCCGGCGCGACGGTTTCAAGCTCACCGATCCCGGCACCGGCCTCATCGGTGCGCTCGATGAGGCGCATTACTGCATCTGGTGCCATGAGCAGGGCAAGGATTCCTGCTCCAAGGGCCTGCTGGAGAAGGGCGCGGCGGGGAAGGGCGCGGCTTCCTTCAAGAAAAGCCCGTTCGGGGTGACGCTCGCCGGTTGCCCGCTCGAGCAGAAGATATCCGAGTTCCACAAGGCCAAGACCGAGGGCCACGCCCTTGGCGCGCTCGCCATCATCATCGTGGACAACCCGATGGTGGCGGCCACCGGGCACCGGATCTGCAACGATTGCATGAAGTCGTGCATCTACCAGAAGCAGGAGCCCGTCAACATTCCGCAGGCCGAGACCCGCACGTTGAAGGACGTGCTCGAGCTGCCGTGGGGCTTCGAGATCTACTCGCTGCTCACCCGCTGGAATCCGCTCAACCTGCGCACGCCTTATCCGAAGCCGGCCAGCGGCAAGCGGGTGCTGGTGACCGGCATGGGGCCGGCGGGCATAGCGCTCTCGCACTACCTGATGAACGAGGGCCATGCGGTTGCCGGCATCGATGGGCTGAAGATCGAGCCGCTGCCACCCGACATTTCCGGCGTGGACGCGCGCGGACAGCGCGTTCCTTTCCGGCCTATCCAGGATGTCCGCGAGCTCTACGAGGCCCTCGACCGGCGCGTCATGGCGGGCTTCGGCGGCGTCGCCGAGTACGGCATCACGGTGAGGTGGGACAAGAACCTGCTGAAGGTTTTGCGGCTGCTGCTCGAGCGCAGGCGGGAGTTTGCGATAGTCGGCGGCGTGCGTTTCGGCGGTACCATTACATTGGACGAGGCCTTCGCCATGGGCTTCGACCACGTTGCGCTCGCGATCGGAGCGGGCAGGCCGACCGTGCTGGAACTGCCGAACGGGCTTGCTCGCGGCGTGCGCGCCGCATCGGATTTCCTGATGGCGCTCCAGCTAACCGGGGCGGCTAAACCGGACTCGATCGCCAACATGCAGCTGAGGCTGCCCGTGGTGGTGGTCGGGGGCGGGCTGACGGCCATCGATACCGCGACCGAGTCGCTCGCCTACTATCCCCTGCAAGTGGAAAAATTCCTGCAGCGCTACCTACAACTCGCGCGCGAGCATGGCGAGACCGCGGCGCGGATCGCATGGAACGAGGAAGAGCGGGACATCGCCGACGAATGGCTGGCCCACGCGCGCGCGATACGGGGGGAGCGCATGCGCGCCGTCGCGGAAGACCGCGAACCGCGCATACTCGAGCTGCTGCAATCGTGGGGCGGTGTGACCATCGCCTACCGCCGGCGCCTGATAGACAGCCCTTCGTACACGCTCAATCACGAGGAAGTGCACAAGGCGCTCGAGGAAGGCATCCGGTTCGCAGAGGGCCTGACCCCGCTTGCCGTGGAAGTGGACAAGGTCAACCACGCTCGCGCGCTCAAGGTTTCAGTGCAACGCCGGGGCGAAGACGGCCAGTGGGAGGAGGTAGGCAAGGCCGAGTTGCCGGCCAGGACCATCCTCATCGCGGCCGGCACCCAGCCCAATACGGTGCTTGCGCGCGAAGACCCCGGGAACTTCAAGCTCGACGGCCGCTATTTCCACGCCTGCGACGAGAACGGCGAGCCGGTGGCCGTGGAGAAGGCGATCTCAAAGCCGGCACAGGCGCAAGTGCTGCTCTCGCGCCGCGACGACGGCCGCTTCATCAGCTATTTCGGCGATGTGCACCCGTCGTACTTCGGCAACGTGGTCAAGGCGATCGGCAGCGCCAAACAAGGCTACCCCGTCGTGAGCCGTGCCCTGGAGCGGGTGCGGCCGGCGACGAGCCTGAGCGACCGCGAATTCCTCGAGCGTCTCAACGATCAGCTTCGAGCCACCGTGCACGAAGTCACACGGCTGACGCCGCTCATCATCGAAGTGGTGGTGCGGGCGCCGCTGGCGGCAAGCCGTTTCCGGCCGGGACAGTTCTATCGCCTTCAGAACTACGAGACATTCGCGCCAAAGGTCGAGGGCACACGGCTGGCGATGGAAGGCATTGCGCTGACCGGCGCGTGGGTGGACGCCGGGCGCGGCCTGATTTCCCTGATCACGCTCGAGATGGGCGGCTCCTCCGACCTGTGCGTGCTGCTCAAGCCGGGCGACCCGGTCGTGGTGATGGGACCGACCGGGACGCCGACCGAGATTCCAGCAAACGAGACCGTGATACTTGCAGGCGGCGGGCTCGGCAACGCGGTGCTGTTCTCGATCGGGCAGGCAATGCGCCGCGCCGGAAACCGCGTGCTCTATTTCGCCGCTTACAAGCACATGACGGATCGCTACAAGATCGCCGAGATCGAGGCGGCCTCGGATGCCGTGGTGTGGTGCTGCGACGAGGAACCCGGATTCACGCCGGAGCGCCCGCAGGACAAGACCTTCGTCGGCAACATCGTTCAAGCCATGCACAAGTACGCGAGCGGCGGGCTGGACGAGCAGCCGATTCCGTTCAACGCGGCGGACCGCATCATCGCCATCGGCTCGGACCGCATGATGCGGGCGGTCGCGCACGCACGGCATGACCTGCTCAAGCCCTATCTCAAGCCCGGCCACCTGGGCATCGGCTCGATCAACTCGCCGATGCAGTGCATGATGAAGGAAATCTGCGCGCAGTGCCTGCAGCCGCACGTGGACCCGCAGACCGGCAAGACGAGTTACGTGTTCTCCTGCTTCAACCAGGACCAGCCGCTCGACCGGGTGGATTGGGGGGCGCTGGACGCGCGGCTGCGCCAGAACTCGGTGCAGGAAAAGCTCACCGCCGAATGGATCGACCATTGCCTGGTCCAACTCGGCGCGCGCGACATGCAGCGGGTCTAGCGCCGCGCTATTCTCTGCCTGCCTCGCGCAGGGCGTCGCCAAGCGTGCCCACCAGCTGGTCGATCTGCTGCTGGCTGATGATGAGCGGCGGCGAGAGCGCGATGATGTCGCCGGTGGTCCGGATCAGCACGCCTTTCTCGTAGCATTTGAGGAAAGCCCCGAAAGCGCGCTCGGATGGCTTGCCGGGCTTGGCCTCGAGCTCGATGGCGGCGACCATGCCCATGTTGCGGATGTCGATCACATGCGGCATCTCGCGCAACGAGTGCACCGCTTCCTGGAAGTAGGGCGCGAGTTCCTGCCCGCGCTTGAACAACTGCTCTTCCTCGAACAGGTCAAGGCTGGCCTCGGCGGCGGCCGTGGCCAGCGGATGCCCGGAGTAGGTATATCCGTGGAACAGCTCGATCGTGCCCGGCGGCGCCGAATTGACGATCGCGTCGTGCAGGCCCCGCCGCACGACCACGGCGCCCATCGGCACCGTGCCGTTGGTCAATCCCTTGGCGATCGTGATCATGTCCGGAACGACACCCACGGCATCCGCGGCAAAGCAAGGGCCGAGGCGGCCGAATCCCGTGATGACTTCATCGAAAATGAGCAGCAGGCCATGTTTGTCGCATATCTGGCGCAGCCGCTCGAGGTAACCCTTGGGCGGCACCAGGACGCCAGTCGAGCCAGCCATCGGCTCCACGATCACGGCGGCGATATTGGATGCGTCGTGCAAAGGGATGATGCGGCTCTCCAGCTCTTCGGCCAGGTGGGCGCCCCAGGCCGGCTGGCCGCGGCTGTAAGCGTTGTGCTCGAGGTTGTGGGTCTGGGCAAGATGGTCCACTCGTGGCAGCAGGCTGCCGAAGGCCTTGCGGTTCGCGGCTATGCCCCCGACCGAGATGCCGCCGAAACCGGCGCCATGGTAGCCGCGTTCGCGCCCGATCAGCACGTTGCGCTGACCCTCGCCGCGCGCGCGGTGATAGGCGAGGGCGATTTTCAGCGCCGTGTCCACGGCCTCCGACCCCGAGTTGGTGTAGAACACATGATCGAGGTCGCCCGGCGCAAGCTTCGCCACTCGCGCGGCGACACGGAACGCACCCGGGTGGCCCATCTGGAATGCCGGGCTGTAATCCATTGCCGCGGCCTGCTGCTGGATCGCCTCGACGATTTTCTGCCGGCAGTGCCCGGCGTTGACGCACCACAGGCCCGAGGTGCCGTCGAGCACCTTGCGCCCATCGTCGGTGACGTAGTGCATGTCCTTCGCCCCCACGAGCAGACGCGGCGCCGCCTTGAAGGCGCGGTTGGCCGTAAAAGGCATCCAATAGGGCTCGAGAGGGTAGTCGCGTGGCGGCATGGCGGGGCAGTCGGGAGGGGGATACGGTCGTATTTTGCCAGTCCCGCCAGGATTCAGCCATACTGCAAGCCGGTGATGCGTTTCCTATTGCGCCTGGTCCCGCTGCTCCTGCTGCCCGCGTTGGGCCTGGCCCAGCCGGCCGTCAACGTGGGCTCCAAGCGTTTCACCGAGTCCTACATCCTGGGCGAGATCGTGACGCGGTCGGTAAACCTGGCCGGTGACGCCAGGGCGGCACACCAGCAGGGGTTGGGGAACACCGCCATCCTGTTCTCGGCGCTGAAGGGCGGCTCGATCCACGTTTACCCCGAATACACCGGCACCATCGCCTTCGAGCTGCTCGGCCTGACCCGCGTGCCGGGACTGTCAGAGCTCAACCGGGAACTGGGCCGGCACGGGCTGGCCGCAGGCGTGCCATTGGGATTCAGCAACAGCTACGCGCTCGCGATGCTGGAGAGCCGTGCCGAAGCGCTGGGCATCACGCGTATCTCCGACCTGGCCCGTCACCCACAGTTGAAGTTCGCGCTGTCCCAGGAATTCCTCAACCGCAAGGACGGATGGCCGGCGCTGCGACAGGCTTATCGCCTGCCGTTTAAGGAGGTGCGCGGCCTCGATCACGGCCTGGCTTACGAGGTGCTTGCCGGCGGCCAGATTGACGTCATTGACAGCTACTCGACGGATGCCAAGATCAAACGGCACCGGTTGCGCGTGCTGCAGGACGATCGCAGTTTTTTTCCGGCCTACGAAGCGGTCCTGTTGTATCGAAAAGACTTTCCGGGAAAATTCCCGCAAGCATGGGAGACGTTGCAGGGGCTGCAAGGGCGGATCGCCGCCGAGCAGATGATCGCCATGAACGCGGCCGCCGAGCTGTCGGCGGTTCCGTTTTCCCGCATCGCTGAGGATTTTCTTGGCGGGCACCGCCCGGCGGAAAACAGCGGGACGCAGCGCGAACGCAGGTCTTTCATGAAGATGCTGTTCGGCCCGGACTTCTGGCGCCTGACGACACAACATCTGCTGCTGGTTTTCGCCTCGTTGGCGCTGGGCGTGGCGGCAGGGGTGCCGCTGGGCATATGGGCCAACCGCATACGGAGGACGCGAGCCTGGATACTGGGAACTGCGGGGGTGCTGCAGACCGTGCCGTCCCTCGCGCTGCTCGCCTTCCTGATCGCCGCGCTCGATCGCATCGGCACGCTGCCCGCCATCGTCGCTTTGTTCCTGTACTCGCTGCTCCCCATCGTTCGCAACACGGAAACCGGGCTCGCCGGCGTGCCGCGCTCGCTGAAGGACTCGGCTACCGCACTGGGACTCCGGGAAGGCGCGAGGCTGCGCTTCATCGAGTTGCCGCTGGCCGCGCGGACTATCCTCGCCGGCATCAAGACCTCCGCGGTCATCAACGTTGGCACCGCCACCATCGCGGCCTTCATCGGTGCCGGGGGGTACGGCGAGCGCATCGTTGCCGGCCTGGCGGTCAATGATCACGCCCTGCTGCTCGCAGGCGCGGCGCCGGCGGCGGTGATGGCGCTGGCGGTGCAAGGGGCCTTCGATGCCCTTGACCGCCTGCTGATCCCGCCGGGACTGCACGATCAACCATCGCGCCCTGGCTGAACCAGGGCGCTGGAGGGCGGGCAGGGGGCCGATGGATGTCCGGCCCGCCCGGCCAAAGAGTGCCTGGACCCCCATCGCATGACGGCCAGGGGGCCATGAGGGGGAAATACCCCTGACCCCGAATGAACTAATATTTGCCTATCCTGTCAGTGCAGTAACGATCGGCTTCGCGCCAGCCAGGCACAAGTCGGGCGGGTATACTTGCCGTTTTGTCCGGCCGGCTTTCCGCTCGACCTGGATAATAAAAAGGTCAGGGACGGGTTTGATGAGCGATCGCGAAGTCGATCAGCAACTGGTCGAGCGCGCGCAGCGCGGCGACAAGCATGCGTTCGGGCTGCTGGTCAGCAAGTACCAGCGCAAGCTCGCCAGGCTGTTGTCGCGCTTCATCCGCGACTCGACCGAGGTCGAGGACGTGACGCAGGAGGCCTTCATCAAGGCCTACCGGGCGCTGCCCACGTTCCGCGGCGATAGCGCGTTTTATACGTGGCTGTACCGGATCGGCATCAACACCGCCAAGAATTACCTGGTGGCGATGAGACGGCGGGCGCCGACCACGACGGATATCGACAGCGAAGAGGCTGAGGGCTTCGAAAACGGCGACCAGCTGCGCGATCTCAACACGCCGGAGAACGAACTGATGAGCCGGCAGGTCGCGGAGACCGTGAACCAAACGCTGGGCGAGCTGCCAGAAGAGCTGAGAACGGCGATTACGCTGCGCGAGATCGAGGGACTGAGCTACGAGGACATAGCCAATATAATGAACTGCCCGATCGGCACCGTGCGGTCGCGCATATTCCGGGCGCGCGAGGCGATAGCGGAGAAATTAAAGCCGTTGCTGGGCACCCAGGGGGACAGGAGATGGTGAGATGAACAAGATATCGGCATTGATGGACGGCGAGCTGGACGAGCACCGGGCGCGCGAGCAGCTTGCCCGCCTGAAACAGGACGAAGATCTCGCCCGGAGCTGGCGCACTTTCCACCTGATCGGCGATGCCTTGCGTGGCGAGCACGCGCTGTCGCATGGCTTCGATCAGCGATTGACCGTCCGGCTTGCCGGAGAGCCCACGGTGCTGGCGCCGCGGCGCAGCACGGCGAAGCGCGTAGCCGCCTACGCCCTGTCCGCGGCTGCATCCCTGTCCGCGGTCGCCCTAGTCGGTTGGGTCGCCTTCGTCAATAACCCGCTCGCTCCCCAGCCCGAACTCGCCAAAGCCCCGAACGCCTCCACTGCAGCAACCCCCTCGACACAATTAGCCAGCGTTCCCAGTGACGGCAAGATGAACGAGTACCTGATCGCGCATCAGGAATTCTCGCCGAGCACCGCCATCCAGGGGCTCGCCCCCTACATCCGCAGCGTATCGAGCGCGCAACACGCACAAGGGCGCTAGTGGCGTTCCAGTTTTGCCGTCACTTGTCCGTCGTTATCCTGGGGTTCGCGACCCCGGTCCTGGCTGCTGATGCCGGGACACAGCAGGACGGGCTGACCTGGCTCAAGAAGATGGCGAACGCTTCGCGCCAGTTGAACTACAGCGGCACCTTCGTCTACCGCCACGCCAGCCAGGCCGAGACTTCCCGCATCGTCCATTACGTGAATGCCGCTGGCGGCGAGTTCGAAAAGATGGAAACACTCGACGGGCCGGCGCGCGAAGTGATCCGCACCAACGACCAGGTCGTCTGCTATCTCCCGGACAGCAAGACGGTGATCATCGAGAAGCGCGGCAAGCGCCGCTTCCCGGCGATGCTGCCCGACCGGCTGAACGGCGTGTCCGAAAACTACGCGGTGCGCATGGGCGGGATGGATCGCGTCGCGGGTTACGATTGTCAGGTAATCGTGCTCGAGCCCAAGGACAGGCTGCGCTACGGCCATCACTTCTGCGCCGAGGCCGCCTCGGGCTTGCCGCTGCGCGCACGCACGTACAGCGAGAAGAAGGAACCGCTGGAGTCATTCGTGTTCTCCGAGCTGAAGATCGGCGGCAGCTTCAACCGCGACAAGGTGAGGTCCCGCTATGCCGCGAAAAGCCGCGACTGGAAGGTGGATCATTCGGGGTACCCGACCGCTGAAATTGCTTCCGATACCGGGTGGGTGCTGACCCAGCAGCCGACCGGCTTCAAGAAACTGACCGAGTTGAAGCGGACGATCGCAGGGCGAGCCGTCATGGTGTCGCATATCGTCTATTCCGACGGCCTGGCCGCCGTATCGGTATTCATCGAGCCGCTGCCCAAGGCCCGCATTGCTCAGCACCTCTCCCATCAGGGGGCAGTCAACATCTACACCCGCCCGATCGCGGAGCACATGGTTACCGTGCTGGGCGAGGCGCCCGCCGCCACCGTGATGCAAATCGCCAACTCGCTCGAATTCAAGGGGGCTACACCCCGGTAACACCCCCGGCCCGCCGTGCCTGCAGTCATTCCCGATAACAAGCCAGAACCATCGAGATCGTCTATGTCCAAGCGTTTAATGTTGCGCCTCCTTTCAGTGTTGCTCTTCATCGTGCCGGCAGCCGCCGCGGCGCAATTGCCCGACTTCACCGAGCTCGTGGAGAAGCAGGGCCCCGCAGTCGTGAACATCAGCACCACGCAGTCGGTGCGAAATCCCTTGCTGCCGCAGATACCCAACCTGCAGGAGGACGATCCCTTTTACGAGTTCTTCCGGCGCTTCATACCTCAACCCGGGCCCCGTGACCGCGAGTTTCAGTCCCAGTCGCTCGGCTCCGGGTTCATCATCAGCCAGGACGGCTATATTCTGACCAACGCTCACGTGGTCGAGACGGCCGAGGAAATCACGGTCAAGCTGACCGACAAGCGCGAGTTCAAGGCCAAGGTCATCGGCTCGGACCGCCGCACCGACATCGCCCTCATCAAGATCGACGCGGCTAACCTCCAGGCCGTCCGGTTCGGAGATCCGAGCCGGCTCAAGGTCGGCGAATGGGTATTGGCGATCGGTTCCCCGTTCGGTTTCGAGAACACGGTCACTGCTGGCATCGTCAGCGCCAAGGGACGCTCCCTGCCGCAGGAGAACTACGTGCCGTTCATCCAGACCGATGTGGCGGTCAATCCCGGCAATTCGGGCGGGCCGCTGTTCAACCTGCGGGGCGAGGTGGTCGGCATCAACTCCCAGA
>CAYYZZ010000025.1:0-10595 GCA_964476235.1 uncultured Streptomycetaceae bacterium
ATTCAGTAGTTAAGAGCAGCCGCCTTGTCCGCACCCTCCGACAGTCTTCCGGCCGATAAGCTGTTGGTCGAAATTGCCGATTACGTGGATGGCTACGGCGGATAAATGGGCCAGGATCGTGAAAGCTTCGGGAGCCCGGGCGGACTGACGGCGTAACGCGAGCGCACTGAGCCATCCCATCTGGCCGGTATGGGCGCCGGGTCTACTTCAGTAGTACTCACGCGGCAGCTCATTGAAAGCGGCTATTCGTCAGTAGGTTGCACGTCCTATTTCTAGTTGAATCTCAAATTAACCGCCGGCCATTCGCACGAATATGCCAACGACAACTGTGAACTAATGCATAGCTAGAGCCCCTTAGAATAAGACACAGTTCCTTTTCCACCTGACCGAGGTGTGGATTGGAGCGGCGCAACCGGCCCGGTAGAGTGGCCGTCCCGCTCTCTCCCACCCGAAAACCGGGCCGGAATTAAGGCCCATCCTTGTTCTGCCATCGTTGTCGCAGGCGACCTTGCCGGACCCAGCGTCTGCTTGCGTCGCCGTGATTGGCTGAAACGCCGCAATTAAGAGAGGCCTTATGAGAACAGGTACGGCATCCGTATCCAAGGCGGTGCTGACCGCGATGCTTCTGGCCAGTCCCGTCACTGTCCTTGCCCAGAAGTCCGGGCACGGCTTTCAGGGCCAGTCCTCTATTTCCGGCGGACCCTCGTCACACAAAACCGGGATCGGTCTGCCGCTTTCCTCTGCTGCCGCGACTGCCGCGCTGAAGACCTCGCTTGCGGCCGCCTCCGCAGGACAGGATAGATCGACGTCTTTCAATCGGGGTCCATCCGTCTCCCCGGATCGCGGACAATCGAATTCCTCGGAGCGGGGTTCTTCCGCTTCCTCGGATCGGGGCTCATCCGCTTCATTGGATCGCGGGCACTCGAATTCTTCCGATCGGAGCTCATCCGCTTCATCGGATCGCGGACAATCGAATTCCTCGGAGCGGGGTTCTTCCGCTTCATCGGATCGCGGGCGCTCGAATTCCTCCGATCGGAGCTCATCCGCTTCATCGGATCGCGGGCGCTCGAATTCCTCGGATCGGAGCTCATCCGCTTCATCGGATCGCGGGCGCTCGAATTCCTCGGAGCGGGGTTCTTCGGGGTCGTCAGGTAACGATAAATCGGCGTCCGCTGGCCGGGAATCCGACGACGACGCATCCGAGACCCGCGCGTCACAAACTCAAGCTTCAAAGTCGAAATCCATCGATCAATTGCCCGCCTGCCGCTGAAAAGCCGCTACTCCCCCTCTCCACGAATTCCCGCCATCCCGCTCGACACCGCGCCCAGGACGGTGTTGACCCTCCACGCGGACGCCGGGCAGTAGCCCACGGCTGTGTCCAGAACGGCCGTCCTGTATAGGCGTCCGGCATATCGGTCTAGAATGGCGGTCTCTCGAAAACGCGGCTGGCATTGCCCGCCGCGCATCACCCCTCACTCTCACTCTTTCTGAAGGAACCCGGAGTGTCAGCGCCCGCCGTCAATATCCCGGCCGATAAGCTGTTGGTCGAAATTGCCGATTACGTGGATGGCTACGCAGTCAGGAGCGACGCCGCGTACCACATGGCCCGCTATTGCCTGATGGACAGCGTGGCCTGCGCGCTGGAGGCGCTCGACCATCCGTCCTGCGTCAACCTGCTCGGACCGGTGGTGCCCGGCGTGACCGTCACGCACGGCGCGCGCGTGCCGGGAACCCGGTTCCTGCTCGACCCGGTCACCGCGACTTTCAACATTGCATGCATGGTGCGCTGGCTCGACTTCAGCGATACCTGGGTCACCACTCCGACCACGACCCACCCCTCGGACGACGTCGGTGCCATATTGGCGGTCGCCGATTATCTCAGCCGGCTCAGGGTTTCGGCGGGCCAGCCGCCGCTGACGGTTGCCAGCGTGCTCGAGGCGATGATCTAGGCGCACGAGCTGCAAGGCGTACTGGGCGGGGAAATGGCGCTGGTCGAGCATGGCATCGACCATCCGTTCCTGGCCAAGCTGGCCTGCGCCGCCGTCGTCACGAAGCTGCTCGGCGGCAGTCACGCGCAGATCGTGAACGCGGTATCGCTGGCGTTCTTCGACGTCAGCCTGTGCGTGCATCGCTACGATACGAATACCGGGCCCCGGAAAGGCTGGGCGGCCGCCGACGCGACCAGCCAGGCCGTGCGCATGGCGCTGATGGCGCTGAAAAACGAGCCCGGCTATCCCCAGGCGTTCAGTCATCCGAAGTGGGGCTTCTCGAAAACGTTCCTCGGCGGCGAGTCGCCGCGGCGCGACATGCCGTTCGGATCCTCCGTGATGGAAAACGTCTTCTTCAAGCTGCTCTGCCCGGTGGTGATCCATGCGCAATCCTCGATCGAGTGCGCGTTGAAATTGCATCCCCTGGTGCAGGCGCGGCTGGACGATATTTCAGGCATCAAGGTCGCGACGCACAAGATCACCATGCAGAAGATCGTCAAGACCGGGCCCTTGCGCAATTCGGCCGATCGCGATCATTGCCTGCAATACGCGATCGCGGTCGCGCTGCTGCACGGACGGCTCACCGCGGACGATTACGAGGACGAGGCGGCGGCCGACCCGCGCATCGACCGGCTGCGGTCCCTGATGACCGTGAACGAGGACCCGCGCTATACCGAGATCTACCGCGATCCCGCGCGCCGCGCCAACCCGAATGCGATCGAGGTTTTATTCAAGGACGGCACCAGCAGCGGGCTGGTGGAGGTCGAATACCCGGTGGGGCATTCCAGCCGGCGGGAGGAGGGGTTTCCAATACTGATCAAGAAGTTCGAACGGAGCGTCGCGCACCGGTTTCCGCAGCGGCAGGGCGCGATCGGCGCCCTGTGCCTGGATCACCAGCGGTTGATGGGCACCCCGGTGAATGACTTCAGCGACCTTTTCATCGCGGAGCGCTGATCAAGATTAATCGTCGCGGATGCCGGCTTCCTTGATGACCTTGCCCAGGCGTTCCATTTCGGATTTGACCGTCGCCGCGAGCTCCTCCGGCGTGCTGCCGAGAGACTCCACGCCGGCGGCGAAAAACCTTTCCTTCGTGTCGGGCCGCTGAAGGAAGGACACGATTTCCTGGTTGAGCCGCTGGATGATGGTCACGGGCGTCCTGGCAGGCGCAAAGATGCCCTGTACCGACACCAATTCATACCCGGGCAGTCCCCCGGCAGCCACCGTCGGCAACCCGGGAAGCAGCACTGACGGCTTCGCGCTGGTCACCGCCAGGGCCTTCAACCGGCCCGACTTGAGATGCGGCGCCACCGCGCCCGCGTTGGCGAACATCAGGTGCGTATGACCGCTGATCAGCTCCGTCAGCGCCAATCCGCCGCTCTTGTAATTCACGCGCACCATGTTGGCGCGCACCATGGACTTGAACAATTCCGCCGCGAGAAAGCCTGAACCGCCCACTCCCGAAGTTGCGTAATTCAGCGCTCCCGGCCTGGCCCTGATCAAGGCGATCAGTTCCTTGACCGACTTGACCGGCAACGAGGGGTGCACCACCAGGATATTGGGCGAGGTCACCGCCAATGTGACCGGTGAAAAATCCTTCACCGGGTCGTAGGATGCTTTTCGCAGGAACGGCCCGATCCAGAGCGGGGCTGCGGACAGGCAAAGCGTGTAACCGTCGGGCGCCGCTTTCGACACGATTTCCGCCGGCATATTCCCGCTGCCCCGATTGTCGACGATGATCTGCTGGCCGAGAGAGCCGGAAATCCCTTGCGCGATCAAGCGCGCCGCGAAATCCCCGCCGCTGCCGACTCCGGTCACGACGATGCGAACGGGCTTGACCGGATAAGCCTGGCCGGATGCCGCGCCGGCGCCGCAGCCGATCCATGCGACGGAGATTATCCCCAGGATAGTGCCGAGCTTTGCCACAAGTTCTCCTCGAATCATTATGAAAAATCTTTTTCCCTGAAACAGTTGCTTCCGGCCGGAGGCCACGATTTGTAACCGTTGGAGCCGCCGGCAACTTCACCGGTATTTTATGCCAACATGAATCATGACGCGTTGTAAGATGAACGGCATGCGAGCATTCTTGTGGAACGAGACCCGCGCCCGTCATCCTTAATCCCCGTATCCCGTCACCATGATCTCGTCACTTATTAAAACATCGCGAGGAGATGAAATGAAAAAAACAGTACAGAAAAGCGTCATCGCAGGCCTGGCCGCCGCGCTCATCGCCGCGGCGCCGCACGCTGCGGCGCAGTATCCGACCAAGCCGGTCCGATTGATTGTCTCGTCGGGAGCGGGAGGGGGCCTCGATTTTGTCGCGCGCCAGGTCGCCACTCCGCTCAGCGAGTCCCTCGGGCAGACCGTGGTCGTGGACAACCGGGCGGGCGCCAGCGGTAGCATCGCCGCGGAACTCAGCTCGCAGGCTGCGCCGGACGGGTACACCTTGATGTTCCTCAGCGCGAGCCTGGTGGTGTATGGCATCGTCAACAAGACGCGCTACGACCTGGAGCGCGACTTCACGCCCGTGTCCCAGGTCGCCGCCGCGCCGTACATGCTCACCGTGCATCCCTCGCTGCCGGTCAAGACCGTGAAGGACCTGATCGCGTACGCGAAGTCGGCCCCTTCGAAGCTGAACTATGCGTCGACGGGCAATGCCTCGCTGGCGCATCTGGCGACCGAGCTGTTCGCGCATTCCAGCGGGACGCGGCTGGTGCACATTCCTTACAAGGGCGTCGGCGCCGCGCTGGGCGATATGCTGTCGGGCCGGGTGCAGATGAGCTTCCTGAGCGCCGGCTCCGTGTACAGCCACGTCCGTACCCAGAAGCTGAAGGCGATCGCCATCGCCAGCCCCGTGCGCGCGAAGATGGCGCCCGATCTGCCGACGATGATCGAGTCGGGCATGCCGGGTTTCCTGGTCACCCAATGGCACGGCATGCTCGCGCCCCGCGGCACGCCGCGGTCGGTGATCGAGCGCCTGCACCAGGAGATCGTCAAGGCGGTGCAGCGGCCGGATGTCGTCTCGCGGCTGGCGCTCGACGGGACCGAGGGCATCGCGAGCTCGCCGAAGGAGTTTGCCGCGTTTCTCAAGACCGAGCGCGAGCAGTGGTCGAAAGTGGCCAAGGTGGCCAATATTCGCGGCGACTGACGCCGCGAAGAACGGTGATAAGTGATGGGTGATGGGGAAAAACAAGGATGAAGGCGGAAGGATGAATGATGAATTAATAATCGGAGCGAATCGACTGCTCTTGCTTCTTGCCATCTGTTTGTCGCCTGCCGGTGCCGAGGCCCAGGGTTATCCGAGCAAGGCCATACGCATCGTCACGGCCGAGGCGGGGGGCGGCAACGACTTCGTGGGGCGCCTGATTTTGCCGGGGCTCACGGCGGGCCTGGGGCAGCCGGTCGTCATCGAGAACCGGTCCAGCATTCTCGCGGCGGAAGCGGTTTCCAAGGCGGTGCCGGATGGTTATACCGTGCTGCTCACGGGCAGCACCTTCTGGATCTCGCCGTTTTTCCGGGACAACGTGCCGTACGACCCGGTCAGGCAGTTCTCGCCGGTCGCCCTGGCGACGAGTTCGCCCAACATTCTCGTGGTGCCCCCGTCGCTGCCGGTCAAGTCGGTCAAGGAGCTGATCGCTCTTGCCCGGGCGAGGCCGGGCGACCTCAACTACGCCACGTCTTCGCCCGGCTCGCCCTCGCATCTCACGGCGGAATTGTTCAAGGCGATGACGGGCATCAAGATCGTCCGGATCAACTACAAAGGGACCGGACCGGCGCTCGCCGCGTCAATCGGCGGCCACGTGCAGATGATGATCGCGCCCGCGGGCGCGGTGGCGCCGTACATCAAGCCGGGCGGCCGGCTGAAGCCGCTGGCGGTGACCAGCGCGCAACCGTCGGCACTGGTCCCCGGCCTGCCCACGGTCGCGGCGACGGTGCCGGGCTACGAAGTGGTCTCGATCATCGGTTTCTTCGCGCCGGCCGGCACGCCGGAGCCCGTCATTGCGCGGCTGAACCAGGAGATCGCGCGCGTTCTTCAGAGGCCGGACGTGAAAGGGCGGTTCTTCAGCTCGGGAGCGGAGGCGATCGGCAGCACGCCGGAGCAGTTCGGGGCGGCGATGAAATCCGACATGGCCAAGTGGGGCAAGCTGATCAAGGACGCCGGCCTCCGCGAGGAGTAGAGCGATTCCGCGCGGCCGCTACTTGCGGCCGGCCCGGGGCTTGGAATATTGAGCCAGCTCCGGCTCGAACTTTCCGTCGATCAGTATGTACAGCATGCGCACCGGCTTGCCGGAGCGGTTGCTCCAGGCGTGGTTGGTGCCGCGCTGTATGACGATATCGCCCGCCTTCAGCACCACGTCCTGGTCGTCGAGCAGCATGGTGATCTCGCCTTCCAGCACGACGGCATAGTCCACCGATTCGGTGCGGTGCATGAACGGATGGCGGCCGCCTTGCTCGAAGGTCGAGGCGTGCTCGTTCCCGCCCGCCTTGAAAAACTCGCGCGCCTGCTCCGGGGTCAGGTGCCGGAACGCCTCGGGCTCCGGCCCGATCTCGCTGATGCGGATCTTGGTTCCCATCGGCGGCACGAAATCCCTGGGGCCTTGCGTCGGGTCGGCTTCCTCCCGCGCGATGGGGACTGGCAGGGCGGTTGTTTTCCAGATGTCGGTTGATTTGTGGCCGGAGCGGTTGGCATTGATCTTTATCGCCGTGCAGGGGCCGTCCGAAAGGACGATCGCCTTGCCGTTCTTGTCGTGCCCGGTAACTACGCGTCTGATGAATTCCGCCATAGGCTCCTCTGGGTGGTGAATGTGTAGTTTGTAGAAGGCCTGGTTTATTTCTGGAACGGCCGCTCAAGGTTGCGCGGTTCAGGCGGCCTTGGCCGGGAACTCGTTAGAATGGCGAAAGGCATGGCAGAATCCTCATCGATGTAATGTTCGAAGATTAAAGGCAAGGGCAGGGATATGACAAGCCGCGTCGCGAGACCCAGGAGCATCGACAGACGACTGGACCTCGGTGCCCTTCAGGTCTTCGACAGGGTGATGCGGGAGATCCGCTCGAGTGCGACCCGGAGCGTGTGCTACGATGTGGCCAACCGCTACACTGACTGTTTTCCTCGCATCCTGAGCCGCGCCTTCTTCAGTTCCGCCCTGGGTGGGCGCGGGTTTTTCGCCAACGGCGAGGCTGCGCGAGGGGGAATAGTGATTGCTCTTTGCGCCTGAACCGCGTATAACAAAACGAGGCGTTTAGTTTCCTCTCCTTGGGCCCGTTTCTTGCCGGGCCGTTCCTGCTTCCGCATCTTTCAGGGCCTGGGATTAAACATACCCGGGCTTGCCTCCGTGCGCCGTTTCGTAAAGGACCCGAATGTCCGTCATCCGAGCAGCCTTGCTGGCCGAAGAGCTGGAATCGCTGCGTCAGCTGGCCTGACAAGGCGCGAGCGATGGATCAGGCGGTCGGTTTTGACGAGTTGCGCTGGCTCCAGGAGCTGACTCTGAAGACGCAGAAGCTGGTGGTTCCCGAGCTCATCGGGACCCGGCTGCTGACGAGGGGGCTCGTCGAGCGGACGGTCGGCGGCTACGCGCTTACCGCAAGGGGCCGGATCGCGCTGGCTAAGCTGGGTTAACCGCCCGCGGGAGCCGGCGAGCCGATCCTGCCTTCTTTTCTCCGCGAGGGAAAAATGAACATCGCGACGTGGATCCTGGTGGGTGGCATCATCGGCTGGATCGGTTTTTCCTATCTCAATTTTAACGTCAAGCGGGGCATGATCATCTCGGTCGTCATCG
This sequence comes from uncultured Streptomycetaceae bacterium, assembly GCA_964476235.1. GTDB lineage: Bacteria > Pseudomonadota > Gammaproteobacteria > Burkholderiales > SG8-41 > SG8-41. The sequence goes on from CAYYZZ010000025.1 coordinate 7,763, forward strand.
GCATGGCCGGGGCGTTCCTGGGCGGGGACGTGCTTGCGCCGATGCTGAGCGCGGCCATGGCCAATCCGGGCGACTTCAATCCGCTTTCGCTGTTCACGGCGTTCGCGGGCGCCGCGGGATGCCTGATCGTCGGCGACATGATTTACCGCCGCTTCGGCGTGTGAGCGTGCGTGAGCGGACAAGGTCGCGGATCGGAGCCCGTGGTCCGGGAGCCCGTCATTCCTGAGGAGGAGCCGAGAAGCATGAAAGCGGAGACACGGATGATGCACGTGGACCATGTTGCTGGCCGGGTGCTGGTCGGCCCGAAAAAGTTGCGGAGTTGCTATGCCCGCATCGTTTCCCTGAGAGACGGCTCCGGGCGCATAGAAAAATTCGATCTCGCATCCAGGACCTGGTTCGAGGCTCCCGAGAGCGTCACTTTCAGCGAGGTCTGGAGCGCGCCGCCGGTGCCGATGCTGCTGTTGGCGGACATGGACGGGAAACCCTGACTCGCCTGCCGGCGCGCGGGTGCCGGCATCTTCGTGGAGAGTGCGGATGAATAACATTTGGCGCTTTTTCGTGGACCCGGACCGCCGGTGGCGGTGGCAGCGGCTTGCCGCGGACCGGTCGCTGATCTCGGAATCCCGGGCGGCCTACAAGGAATACGAAAACTGCCTGGCCAGCGCCAGGAACGAGGGGTACGATTTTCATCCCTCGCAGGGCAAGCTGACCCAGCACAGTTCGCACTGATCTTCTCCCTATCGTGCGCCCCCTATCCCTGCCATCGCTTTGGGGCCATAATGCGCGGGTCGAATTCGCTCTGGGTCTGCCCGCGGTCTCTTTCCGGCTGGCATTTCGGTCCCTCCCATAGGTTATTTGATGCTTCGCGCACTCTCGCGCGAGGCAACACCACACCTGGAGGACATCATGCCCACCGGAATCGTGAAATTTTTCAACAGCTCCAAGGGCTTCGGCTTCATCCAACCGGATGACGGCTCGAAGGACGTGTTCGTGCACATCTCCGCGGTCGAAAGCGCCGGTCTTGGCTCTCTGTCCGAGAACCAGAAAGTCTCGTTCGAAGTGCAGACGGGCAACAACGGCAAGTCCTCCGCGGTCAATCTGAAGGCTGCCTGAAACACCGCGCCGGATAGCAATCCGGCGCGCACCCGCGCAACCCCGCTTCGGCGGGGTTTCGTTTCGTGGGCCTCTCCCAACCGCCTCTTCCAGGAGTCGACATGAACATTTTTGTGGGCAACCTCGGTCCCGACGTGACCGAAACGGAAATCGAGGAGCTGTTCAAGCCGTTCGGCCAGGTCGGGTCGGTGCAGCTGGTGCGAGAGCTGTTCACCGGCAAGCTCAAGGGTTTCGGCTTCGTGGAGATGCCCGGCAAGGCGCATTCGCGCGCCGCGATCGCCGGGCTCAACGGCAAGGAACTCGCCGGGCGCCCGTTGACGGTGAACGAGGCGCGGCCCCGTCCCGAACGCGGTCGGCGGCGATAGTCCTTGGGCGCAGCGATGTTTTCCTCTTGACCCGGCCGGGAGAGCTTGAATGCACATCTGGGTCGACGCCGACGCATGCCCGGCGGTCATCAAGGAAATCCTGTTCCGCGCGGCGGAGCGGCTGCAACTCCCGATGACGCTGGTCGCGAACAAGCCGCTGCGCACGCCGTCTTCACGCTACATCCGTATGGTGCAGGTGGCGCGCGGGCTCGACGTCGCCGACAACGAGATCGCCCGGCGGCTCGAGCCGGGCGACCTGGTCATCACCGCCGATATTCCGCTCGCCGCCGATATTATTGCGCGCGGCGGTCATGCGCTCAATCCCCGCGGCGAGTTCTACACCTCCGAGAACGTCCGCGAGCACCTGTCGATGCGTGATTTCATGGAGGCGTTGCGCGGCAACGGCATCCAGACCGGCGGCCCGGATCCTCTCGGTCAGGCCGATCGCAAGCGCTTCGCGGATCAGCTGGACCGTTTCACGAGCCGCTGGGCGCGTATCAACCCCTGCAACGGACAGGGAATGGGAGCGGGCCCCGTTGAAATATCAGAGCGAAAGGGATTGATCCCGCCAGCCGGTGACGGGCTAATAACGCCCCCGCCTCGAACCGGGCCGGCCGCGGCGGGGGATGCGGCGGAAGCTACTTGATCAGCCGGATGGTGAAGGGATACTTGTAGTCGAACTGGCCGTTCGAAACCTTGACCGCGGCGAGGATAGTGAGGACCAGCGCGCCGAGGCCGACGATGAACATCAGCAGGAACCCGATCAGGACAAACGCCAGCACGATGCAAACGATAAACGCGAGCAGCACCGTGATCTGAAAATTAAGCGACTCCTTGCCATGCTGGTCCACCAGCGGCATGGTGTCCTTCTTGATCAGCCACACGATCAGCGGGCCCAGCACATTGCCCAACGGGATGACGAATCCGGACAGCGCGGCGAGGTGGCAGAACATCGCCCAGTTCTGTTCTTCCTTGGATACTTGCGGGTTCTCGCTCATTTTCGTCTCCCTGGTTGGCGTTCTCCCCAGAACGCAGGGACAGAATACAATAAATGCCTTGTATAGTCCTGTCACTCGAGGGGGAGACATTGAACAGAATCGCAGCCGCATTTGCCTGCCTGCTTTTGCTTGCATCCTGCGCTACCACGCCTTCGGTCCCGCCCCAGGTGCGCTCCGATCTCGCGCCGACGGGGAAGTTGCGGGCGGGGATCAACTACGCAAACGCGATCGTCGCGACCCGGGACCCGGTCACCGGGGAGCTGCGGGGCGTTTCGGTCGACCTGGTGCGCGAGGTAGCCCGGCGCATCAACGTGCCGCTCGAGCTCGTCGGGTTCGATTTTTCGGGAAAGCTGGCCG
>CAYYZZ010000025.1:10695-18566 GCA_964476235.1 uncultured Streptomycetaceae bacterium
GCCGGCGCGCTGGATATCGGCGGCATAGCGGGCGGGTCGGGGACGGGGCGCGAGGGCTCGATGGATTTTACCGCCGGCTACCTGCAGATCGAGACCACGTACCTGGTGGCGCCCGGGTCGCCGATCCGCACCATCGCCGAGGTGGACCGGGAGGGCGTGCGCGTCGGTGTCGCGGACAAGAGCGCATTCCGGCCATTCCTGGCCCGCAACCTGAAAAATGCCAGGCTGCTGACCGGGCCGGGCAGCCCCACGGCATTCGAGCTGCTTCGCACCGGGCAGGTGGACGTCCTGGCTGGCTTGAGGCATCAGCTCCTGGAGGTGAGGGACAAGCTGCCCGGATCGCGCGTGCTCGAAGGGCGGTTCCTGGTGGTGGAGCAGACGCTGGCGATACCGAAAGGCCGCAAAGCCGGCATCCGGTATCTGCGTGAATTCATCGAGGAAGTGAAGGCCTCGGGATTCATCGCGCAGTCTCTCGCCAAATCCGGCAACGCCAATGTTCCCGTCTCGCCTCCGGCAGCGGTGAAATAGGTTCAAGGCGCAAGACGCAAGGTGCAGTTACGAGGGACGACCGGACTTCATTACTGATTCAACAGGGGGCTCCATGCCACTCAAACCTGCGAAACTGATCCGATACTGGGTCGCAATGGCGCTTGCGGCCGCGAGCACAGGTGTGGCCGCGCAAGCGTGGGCGCCGCAGAAGAACGTCGAGATCGTGGCGGGCTCGGCGCCCGGCGGCAGCAACGACAAGACCGCGCGGGCGATGGAGCGCATCCTGCTCGCGAACAAGATCGTCCCCGTCACGCTCACGGTCGTGAACAAGCCGGGCGGCGGCGGGAGCATCGCCTATACCTACGTCAGCCAGCGTCCCGGCGACGCGCATTACCTCTACATCGCCAGCAGCGGGCTGCTCTCCAATCATATCGTGGGCGCGAGCAGCCTGAGCCAGGCCGACTTCACGCCCATCGCCCTGCTCTACGAAGACGCTGCGGTGTTCATGGTCGCGGCTGGCTCGCCGTTGAAGACCGGCAACGACCTCGCCGACCGGCTTAAGAAGGACCCGCGGTCCGTGGTCGTGGGCTTCGCCAATGCGTTCGGCAGCAGCCGCCACATGGCCGCCGCGCTGCTCATGAAGGCGCTGGGCGGCAACGCGCGCGACTTGAAGGCGGTCGTCTTCAAGGGCTCGGCGGAAGCGATCACCGCGATGCTCGGCGGCCATATCGACGTCGGCGTCGCCGGCGCAGTCAATGCCATATCCCACGTCGTCGCCGGGCGCATGCGCGTGATCGGCGTCGCCGCCCCGCAGCGCCTGGGCGGCCCGCTGGCGGTCGCTCCCACGTGGAGAGAGCAAGGCGTGGACCTCGTCTACGGCAACTGGCGCGCGGTCTTCGGGCCGAAATCGCTGACGCCCGCCCAGGTCGCGTTTTGGGAGAATGCGCTGCGCAGGATGGCCGATACGCCCGAATGGAAAGCGGACCTCGAGAAGAGCCACTGGACCGAGTACTTCGTCACCGGCGCGGCGCTGCAGAAGGAGCTCGAGAAGGATTACACCTACCTGAAGACGATGCTGGTGGATCTCGGGCTGGCCAAACAGTAAAGTGAAAAGTGAAAAGTGAAAAGTGAAAAGGGAAAAGGGAAAAGGGAAAAGAAGAGGGGTCTAACGACCCATCACTCAGCCCGTTACAACCCTCCGATTGCAATCCGGTGGAGTTGCGTTACTCATCACGCCTCGGGAAGCGGGTTGTAACGGGCCTCATCACTCATCACTCATCACTCATCACGGGCAATCAAATGATCACGGAAAAAATCACCGTCCGCGTCACCGAAACGAAACAGACCCTCGAAGTTGTGGTCTTCAGCAAGCGCGCCGACGTGATCGAAGTGGTGATCGGCGAGGGCATCCACAACGTGAAGTGCGTGCTGACCCCGACGCGCAACGGGCTCGCTTACGCCGGGTCGGTGATGGGGCGGGAAATCGTCTACGAGCGCAGCCGCGAGCAGGTGCAGGCCGACATCGACAAGCTCAACCCGAACCTGCGCAAACCCCAGCGGCGCTGACCCAATCAGTGAGTGGTGAGTGGTGAGTGGTGAGTAGATCGAACTCGCTTGATCAGTCTCGTTTCATCAGTCCCGCTCCACCAGTCTCGCCTCATCAGTCACGATAACAAGACGGCATGAGCAGACTACTCGACAAGCTCAAGCAGGCCGAACGCACCCGGAAAGCGCGGGCATCCGCCGCCGGCGACGCTGCGGCCGAGGAAGCCGAGGCGCAAGCCAGGCGGGAGGCCGAGATGAAGGCGGCCGCTCTTGCGGAGGCGCGTCTTCAGCAGGAACAGGAGGCCGCTCACCGCGCGCGTATGCGCGCGGAATCCGAGGAGCAGGCTGTCGCGGCGGCGCGCGAGCTCGCAGCGAACGAGGGTGAAGCGCTGCGGCTTTCGCAGGAACGCTTGCAGGCCGAGCAGCGCGCGCTCGAGCTGATGCGCGAGCGCGAGGCAATGGAAGCGAATCTGCGGCGCGAGGCTGACGCCCGCGCGGCGGCGGAAGTCGACGCCGCGCGCCTGGCAAAGGACCGGCACGATGCGGAGCGCGCCGCGCTCGAGCAGGCTCAGGCGCGCCTGGCCGCGGAGCGGGCCGCGGCATCGGCTGCCGAGGAACGCAGCCGGGCCGAAGCGGAAGCGCTGATGTTCGCCAAGGCAACCGCGGAAACGGAGAACCAGGCCCTCGCCGCCGCGCAACAGAAAGCCGGGGCGCAGAAGCTTGCGCTTGAAGCCACCCGCGAGCGCGGGGCGATCGAGGCGGCTGAGGCACGCAGGCTCGAGGCGTGGGCGAACGCGGAATCCGAGGCGGCTCGCCTGGCGAAGGAGCGCGCACACGCGGACGAGCGGGCGCAGGCCGAGGCAAAGGCGCAGATCGAGGCCAGCCGGAGGGCGGCGGCGCTGGCCGAGGAACGCCGCGTGCTCGAGGAGGCCGCGGCGCGGAAGGCGCGCGAACGCGAGACGATGGAGCGCCAGGCTGCCGCGGTCGCGCGCGAGCAGCTGGCCGCCGGGGATAAGGCGCAGCGCGCGGCGGCCGCGCGTATCGAGGCCGAGCGGGCGGCCGTGCAGGCTGCGGATAGCAGGGCGAAAACCGAAGCCGCGCTCCGCGAGCAGGCCGAAGCCCGGCGCGCCGCGGATGCCGAACTCGAACTCGCGGCCCGCGTGAAAGAGCGCAGGGAAGCCGAGGCGCTGCGCGAGTCGCAGTCACGCGCGCGTGCGGAAGCGCAGGCGCTGGCTGCCGCGCGCAAGCGCGAGGAGGCGGAAGCCGCGGCGTTGAAGGTTGCCGGGGAACGCGTCCGGATCGAAGCCGAGGCGGAACGGCTGGCATCGGAGTGCGGGCAGGTTGAAGTTCGTGCCGAAGAACATGCGCGCGATCGAAATGCGCTTCCGCCACCAGTGCGCCGTCCATGGCCGGTCAGGGTGATCGCTTCCTTTGCGGCGGTGCTTGCGCTCGGGATCGGGATCGGGTGGTTCCTGTCGTCCTCGATGTCGCCGAAGGGCGGGCCGGACGCCGCTTATGGCGGGCTCCCGGCGCTGAAGCTCGACCGGAATCTCGAATCCTTCTCGTCGCGCCTGCGCCCGGCGCGCCCGCCTGTAACTAATAAATAGAGGACATGCCATGCTGTTTCCAACCATGCTCGTCGGCAGCTACCCCCAGCCGGAGTGGCTGATCGACCGCAAAAAACTCGCCGGGCGCTTCCCGCCGCGCGTGCGCGCGAAGGAATTGTGGCGCCTACCGGAGCCGTATCTCGCGGAGGCGCAGGACGACGCCACCGTCATGGCGATCAAGGCGCAGGAGGAGGCCGGTCTCGACATCATCACGGATGGCGAGATCCGGCGCGAGAGCTACTCCAACCGCTTCGCCACCGCGCTCGACGGCGTGGACATCGACAACCCGGGCACCGCGCTCGACCGCTCGGGCCACCCCAACCCGGTGCCGCGCATCGTCGGCAAGATCCGCCGCAAGCACCCGGTCGAGGTCGAGGACCTGAAGTTCCTCAAGCGTCATACCCGCAAGCCGGTGAAGATCACCGTGCCGGGGCCGTTCACCATGTCCCAGCAGGCGCAGAACGACTACTACAAGACGGACGAGGAAGCGGCGATGGACTACGCCGCAGCCGTGAACGAGGAGATCCGCGATCTCTTCGCGGCCGGCGCCGATATCGTGCAGATCGACGAGCCCTACATGCAGGCGCGGCCGGAGAGGGCGCGCCAGTACGGCCTGAAGGCGCTGGTGCGCGCGCTCGACGGCATCCAGGGCACGACCGCCGTGCACATCTGCTTCGGCTACGCCGCCGTCATCCACCAGCGGCCTTCGGGCTATTCTTTCCTGCCGGAACTGGCCAGCTGCGGCTGCAAGCAGGTCTCGGTCGAAACCGCGCAATCCAATCTCGATTGCTCGGTGCTGGCGAAGCTCGAGGGCAAGAAGATCATGGTGGGAGCGATAGACTTGAGCGACATGACCGTCGAGACGCCTGCAACAGTGGTGGCGCGCATCAAGCGCGCGCTGCCTTACGTCAGGCCCGAGAACGTGATCATCGCGCCCGACTGCGGCATGAAGTACCTGCCGCGCGACACCGCCTTCGGCAAGATGCGCGCGATGGCCGAAGCGGCGAAGATACTTCGCCAGGAGTTTCAGTGATGGGTGATGGGTGATCAATGCTTGATCTGAAGAACAAAGTCGCGCTGGTTACCGGCGCGGGCACCGTTGGGCCAGGCTGGGGCAACGGCAAGGCGACCGCCGTGCTGTTAGCGCGCCAGGGCGCCAGTGTTTTCGGCACCGACATCAACCTCGAAGCGGCCGAGGAAACGCGCGCGATTATCGAGAAAGAGGGCGGCGCCTGCGTGGTGCGGCGCTGCGACATGACGGCGTCCAGTGAAGTGAAGGCCGCGGTCGATGCGTGCGTGGAACGCTTCGGCCGCATCGACATCCTGGTGAACAACGTCGGCGGCTCGGCTCCCGGAGACCCAGTGGCGATGACCGAGGAACTCTGGGACGAGCAGCTCGACCACAATCTCAAGACTGCGTTTCTCGGCTGCAAGCACGTGCTGCCGGTGATGGAGAAGCAGGGCGGCGGCGCGATCGTGAACATTGCTTCCGTCGCCGGCTTCAGCCACCAGGTGGGCGGGCGCGTACACGTCGCCTACAGCACCGCGAAGTCGGGGCTGCTAGGGTTCACGCGCTCGACCGCCATCGCTTACGTCAAGAAGGGCATCCGCTGCAACCTGGTGGTGGTCGGCACCATGCACACGCCGCTGGTCGAGGCGCGGCTGATGAAGCAGCTGGGCGCCAAGGAGGCCGCCGATCTCGTCGCGAAGCGCCACGCCGCGGTGCCGATCGGGCGCATGGGCGACGCATGGGACGTCGCAAACGCGGTGCTGTTCCTCGCCTCGGACGAGGCGCGCTACATCACCGCCACGCACCTCACGGTCGACGGTGGCCTGACGGCCGCGCGGCCGGGCTAACTGGAACCAGTGACGAGATAAAGGTGACGAGATAAGGGTGACGTACTATCTGCCGCAGCTTCTAGTCACCCGTAATCGTCACCTTTCATTCAATCAACCCGGGCGCCGGTCGCCTTGATGACCTTCGCCCACTTCACGTTCTCGTCACGGATGAACTGGCTGAACTGGGCGGGCGTGGTGCCGTAGAGCTCGAGGCCCATGCCGCGCATGCGCGCGGCGAACTCGGGGTCCTTGAGCGCCTTGATGAACTCGGTGTGCAGCCGGTCGATGATTTCCTTGGGCGTTCCGGCCGGCACCAGGAAGCCCTGCCAGGTCAGCGTTTCGTAACCGGGAATGGCTTCCGCGACCGGCGGCAGATCGGGCAGCGCGGAGATCGGCTTCGCCGATGACGTCGCGAGCGCGCGCAGCCTGCCGGACTGGATGAAGGAGACCGGCTCGGGCATCGGGTTGAGCATGAAGTGCATCCGCCCGCTCACCAGGTCGAGGACGCCAGGGCCCGAGCCCTTGTAGGGCACGTGTTGGGTCTTTATCCCGGCCATCATGTTGAAGAGCTCGCCGGAGAGATGCATGGACGTGCCGTTGCCGGCGGATGGGAAATTGAGCACGCCCGGCTGCTTCTTCGCCAGCGCAATCAATTCCTTCGTGCTCCTGGCCGGCAACGACGGATGCACGCACAGGATCAGCGGGGAGGCGGTCACCATCGAGATCGGCGCGAAATCCCTCTGCGCGTCCCAGCTCAGCTTGGAGTACAGGCTCTGGTTGGTGGCGAGGAACAGCGTGCCCATGAGGATGGTGTATCCGTCCGCGGGGCTGCGGGCGACGTACTCGGAAGCGACGTTGCCGCCGGCGCCGACGCGATTCTCGACCGTGACTTGACGCCCCAGGTAATCGGTGAGCTTGGCGGCGAAGCTGCGGGCGACCACGTCGCTCGCGCCGCCCGGCGCGAAAGCGTTTATCAGTCGGACTGGTTTGGCCGGGTAGGGCTGGGCGCGGCACGGCAGGCTGGCCACCGCCGCGAGGACGCCGAAGATCAGAATTCCGCCACGCACCATGAAGCCTCCTTATAGAGCGTTTCTTAAAAACCAAAAACCCCAATAGACAGGATTTACAGGATTAACCAGATTAAATCCAAACCAGTATCGGCAGAGTCTCTTTTATTCTTTTTGGTCTAATCCTGTTAATCCTGTCCAATTGCTCTTGATCTTTGCTTGCATACCAGAGTGTAAGGCGGTTCGCTCCCGCCTGCCAGCTACCCGGACAGGCGCATGTCAACGGCCAACGCGAGCATCCAGCCGTCGCGCACCGCGGTCATGAAGTCGCCGATCTGGTTGCAATCGCCCGCCAGCACGTAAGCCGCGCCCGAGCGCTCGACTTCGGGCACGATATCGCGGTTGGGCACAGGCCCGATGGCCGAGATGATCAGGTCGCCGGCTTCGACCGGCGTGCGCGCGCCTCCAACCATCGCCCAGATCTTGTCTTCCTCGATTGATTCCACCGGGGCGCTGGTGAGCACGCGCGCGCCGCCTTTCGCCAGGCGGTCCAGCACGTCGTAGCGGTTGTTGCGGGCCATCTCCTTGGCGATCACCGGCAGGCCCTCGATCACCGTGGCCTTGACCCCGCGGTAGTGGATGAGGGTGTCGGCGGTTTCGATCCCGACCATGCCGCCGCCGATGATGGCGACGCGCGCGCCGCGCGGCACACGCTCCTGCTCGAGGAGCGCGTCCCAGGCGTGCAGTACCGGGACACGGGTCTTGATCGGGAACGGGAGTGGCCGCGGCTTGGCGCCGGTGGCGACCACCACCAGGTCGGGCCGGAAATCGCGGATCGATTCCGCGCTTGCGTTCACGCCAGTGCGCACCGGCACGCCGAGGCTCTCGATCTGCTCCCAGCGGTAAGTCCATACGCCGGCCACGTCGGCCTTGTCCGGCGCGGCCAGCGCCAGCGGCATCTGGCCGCCCGGCTTGGCGGCCTTCTCCCAGATTTCGACCTGGTGCCCGAGGCCCGCGGCCACGCGCGCAGCCTCGACGCCGGCCACGCCTGCGCCCAACACCAGGATGCGCTTGCGTCCCGCCGGCAGCGACGCGGTCTTGCGCAACTGCGGTTCCGCCGATTCGATGCGCTCGTACTCGAGGCCGACCATCGGGTTGGTCACGCAGGACACGTCGCGCTCGAGCGTTAGCCGCTCGAAGCACACGTTGCACGAGATGCACTTGCGAATGGGCGTCTTGATCTCGCCGAAGGCCTTGCGCGGCCACCAGGCATCTGCAACCAGCGCGCGGCAGACCGCCACGAAGTCGGCGCTGCCGGTCTGGAGTATTCCTTCCGCGTCCTCCGGGTCTATGACGCGCCCGGCCATGATGGTCGGGATGCCGA
>CAYYZZ010000026.1:0-18537 GCA_964476235.1 uncultured Streptomycetaceae bacterium
ATTCCGAAGTGCTGCTGAACGTGCTCGCGCACGAGCTGCAGGAAAACGCCACCAATTACAAGCTCGATCCGGCGACCATTTTCGCGGCGGTGTCCGGCGTCTACCGGCGCTGCCGCGGCGCCTACGCCGTGGTGGCGATGATCGCCGGCTACGGGCTGCTCGCCTTCCGCGATGCCCACGGCATCCGGCCGCTGATCTTCGGGCGCGCCGAGACCGCAAACGGCTACGAGTACATGGTCGCTTCCGAGAGCGTGGCGCTCGACTCTCTTGGTTTCCAGGTGGTGCGCGACGTCGCCCCCGGGGAAGCCATCCTGATCGACCCCGACGGCAACTTCTACAGCCGCCAGTGCGCGCCCATCGTCTCGCTCAACCCGTGCATCTTCGAGTTCGTCTATCTCGCGCGGCCGGACTCGGTGATCGACGGCATCTCGGTCTACGAGACGCGGCTGCGGATGGGCGTGAGCCTCGCCGAGAAGATCAAGCGGCAGTACCGTCACCTCGACATCGACGTGGTGATCCCGATCCCGGACTCGAGCCGGCCGTCCGCGATGGAGTTGTCCAAGCAGTTGAACCTCCCGTATCGCGAGGGCTTCATCAAGAACCGCTACATCGGCCGCACCTTCATCATGCCAGGGCAGGGGATGCGCCGGAAGTCCGTGCGCCAGAAGCTCAACTCGATCGCGATGGAGTTCCGCGGGAAGAACGTGCTGCTGGTGGACGATTCCATCGTGCGCGGCAACACCAGCCGCGAGATCGTGCAGATGGCGCGCGAGTCCGGCGCGCGCAAGGTGTTCTTCGCCTCCGCCGCGCCGCCGGTGCGCTACCCCAACGTCTACGGCATCGACATGCCGACCCGGGAGGAGTTGATCGCCTGCGGCCGCACCGAGGCCGAGATCGCGCGCGAGATCGGCTGCGACGAACTCATCTACCAGGACCTGGATGCGTTGCGCGAGGACGTGCGCAGTGTCAATCCCAAGGTCGTCAATTTCGAGGACTCCTGTTTCAGCGGCGTCTATGTCACGGGCGACGTCACCCGGGAGTATCTCGACGGCGTCGAAGCCCAGCGGCGCGACGGCACCAAGATGGCCGACATGATGGCGGAGGCGGAGAGCGCCCAGCTCGATCTCGGACTCGAGACGGTAGAGTAACGCGTGATTGTTGACAACCCCCCGGGTCCGGAGTAACTTTCTTTCCGCGCCGATTTGAGGATCAGCTTGCGGGCGCGTTAAAAATTCAGCTAAAGCGACGGGAAAACCCGGTCCGCGCTAGCTGGCCGGGTTTTTTATTTGATGGAGCAAGATCATGAAGAATGGCTTTACCACGACAATCCTTCATTCCGATCTGGAATCGCCAATCGAGCATTTTTCCGTGCACAAGCCAATGCACACTGCAGTGGCATTCGGCTATCCCGATGCGCGGGACCTGGCGAAGGTGTTCAAGGGCGAGATTTCCGGCTACGCCTATGGCCGTCAGGGCAACCCCACCACGGCCGCGCTCGAAGTGAAAATCAGCAAGATGGAAGACGGAATCGCCACCGCCTGCTTCAGCACCGGCATGGCCGCCATCGCCGCAACTTTCGTCGGGTTGTTGCGCGCCGGCGATCACGTCGTGTCAAGCTCGTTCCTGTTCGGCAATACCAACAGCCTGTTCGGCACCTTCAACACTCTGGGCTGCGAGATCAGCTTTGTCGATGCGACCCATGTGGACAACGTGGCGCGGGCCATCCGGCCCAACACCCGGATGGTTTTCGTGGAAACCATCGCCAACCCGCGCACCCAGGTCGCCGATCTGGCGCGCATCGGCGAGCTTTGCGCCAGCCACGGCTTGCTCTATGTGGTGGATAACACGATGACGTCGCCCTATCTGTACCAGCCGAAGCGAGACAAGGCCGGCCTGATCATCAATTCATTGACCAAGTACATCGGCGGTCACGGCAATGCGTTGGGCGGCGCGGTGACCGATACCGGCCTGTTCGACTGGACGCGCTTTTCGAACATCTACGACAACTACAAGAATACGAAGCCCGCTCTGTGGGGAATACTGCAGATACGCAAGAAGGGATTGCGGGACATGGGCAGCACGCTGGCCGCCGAACCTGCGCACCGCCTCGCGACCGGCGCCGAAACATTGGCGCTGCGGATGGAGAAGTCCTCCGACAATGCGCTGCAACTCGCGCGCTTCCTGGCCGGGCATTCCAAAGTGACAAGAGTGTATTACCCGGGTCTGGAAGATCACCCGCAGCACCGGCTTGCCAAGGAGCTTTTCAAAACCTACGGTGCGCTTATGAGCATAGAGCTGGCGGATGGCATCGACTGCTTCGATTTCCTCAATCGGTTGAAGCTCGTGATTTCATCCAGCCATCTGGGCGACAACCGGACTCTTGCGATCCCGATCGCCCACACGATCTATTGGGAGATGGGGCCGGAGCGCCGCGCCGAGATGGGCATTGCCGACTCGCTTATCCGGCTGTCGATAGGCATCGAGGACATCGACGATCTCTTCGGCGATTTTCAGCAGGCGCTGGCGCAGGCCTAGTACCGTTCCAACATAAATCGACAAAATGATTGCCGCATGCCATTCATCTTGCTTCGTGCGCCCGCCATTTCATCAGATTAGCCCGAAATAGTTGGAACGGCACTAGCTCGCTGGACTGCGTCAGGACTTGCGGATATTGTCGCGGCCGCTGGATTGCTGGCGCTGGGGATTGCCGCCGCCGTTGGAGCGTGATGCGCCGTCGTTGCGTGGGTGGTTGTTCTCCGCGCGCGGCGCGAGCTTCGGAGCGCTTGCCTGTGGCCGGGGAGCAGGCGCGGCTTCGCGCACCGGATTGCGGCGCGGCTCCGGACGCGTCTCGGCCCGAGCGGCCGGCCGGGGATCCGGTCGTGGCTCGGAGCGGGCGACCGGTGCGGCAGGCGCAGGACGCGGCTCCGAGCGGATGACCGGTGCGGCAGGCGCAGGACGAGGCTCGGAGCGGATGACCGGCACAGCGGCCGGCCGGGGATCCGGTCGTGGCTCGGAGCGGATGACCGGCACAGCGGCCGGCCGGGGATCCGGTCGTGGCTCGGAGCGGATGACGGCTGGACGCGGGTCGGGACGCGCCTCGGTACGAATGACAGGCGCAACTACCGGACGCGGATCCGTGCGAATAACCGGCGTCACGACTTTCGGCTGCACGTCGCGTGTTTCAGGTTGAGCAGCGGGCCTCACGCGCTCGTCGTTGCGGCTCACCGCGCGGTCCGGGCGATGGGCGTCGCCCGGCGTGATGCGGTTGACCGTCGCCTCGCGGCGGTCTTCGCGCCGTTCCTGAACCGCATCCCTGCGCTCATCGCGCCGCACCGGGACGCTGTCCCTGCGGTCCTCACGCCGGTCCTGCACGGCATTCCGGCGCTCGTCCAGACGGCTCTGGCGGATGTCCGCCGTCCGGGTGTCCTCGAGACGTCGCACGGCCCGCGCGTCGTTCCGGACCGCGTCGCGGCGGGTATCGGTCCTGATCTGCTCGAAACGCTCGCGCGCCGCCTCGCTGCGGAAGGGCACGCCCCGGCGATGGTCCGGATTGTGCTGCCACACCGCCGGCCGCACGTGGGCCGCGGCGACGCTGCGGTTCACGATCGTGGTGTGGTGAACGACCGTCACGTGGCGCCGGTGCCAGTCGGGCTGGCTGAAGAAAAAGTTGACCGAGATCACAATGCCGGGACCCCAGAGGAAGACCGGCCGGTGCGCGGGGACGACGTAATACGCCGGCGGCGCCCAGTAGACCGGCGGGTACGCCGGCCACCACCACGGCCCGTAGACAACGACCGGGTTGTAGTACGGCACGTAGACGACCTCGGGCGTGGGCGGCTCGATCACGATGGCTTCGCCCTGGCGCGCGACGCGCATCTGCTCGCTCGAACGGAGGTTGCCGGCCGCCTCGGCCCGCCGGCGCAAGGCCTGCACCGAGTCCATGACGTCGGCCTGCTGCGCGAGGAAGGCCTCGCCCAGCCGCTCCGTCCAGTCGAGCTTCTCGTCCATCATGGCGAGGATCTGCGGGAACGCCGTCAGTGACTTGACGCTGGGGTCCCATTCCCGGTCCTCGACGGCCCGCACGGCGTCCTGGCCCTTCACCCCGGGGTTGGCGCGCGACCAGCGGGCCGCCTGCACCACCTCCAGCGGGTAGGTGGACGCCATCAGGACCTGCGACAGCAGCGAATCGGGATAGAGCGCCACCGGCGCCAGCATCTGGTCGAGCTCCGCCTGCCGGAACGCAACGCGGTCCTGGGCGGATGCCTGCCCGAAAGAGACCGATGCTGCGAACAGCAGGGCCAGCGACCGCACGACTATCGAACTCAGTATCCTGTTCATGGCAACCTCCTTGTAGCTGATACCTATTCAAACGCTTCTCGCGCCGTCCCGCACGTTACAAAGTGTAAGACTTTGTAATGCGGCGCCTCGCCGCATACGGCTGCGATAACAGGAAACGGGAGACTGCGGGGATTCGTTGACGCGCGTCCGGGAAACGCGGATGTCGCCGCGTGGCTACAACGCCACGGCCTTGCATCCTTCCCGGTCGCAGCGGAGGTAGCCGGCGCGGCCGTACCAGTCGGTCAGCACCCAGCGCTCGCAGGCGTGGCCATCCACCACGTGTGCATGACGCGCGGGACGATGGGTGTGGCCGTGGATGAGGCGCGGGTAGCCGGATTCGCGCAACGCCTTCTCCACCGCGGCGGGCGCGACGTCCATGATTTCGGCGGCCTTGTCCTGCTTGCTCTTCTCACTCTCCGCGCGCATGCCGAGCATCTGCTTTTTCCGCTCCGCGGGCGGCTGGGCGAGAAACCTGCGCTGGTTTCCCGGGTCGTGCGCGTAGGCGCGGAATTTCTGGTATTCGACGTCGTCGGTGCACAGCGTGTCGCCGTGCATCAGCAGCGTTCGAGCGCCATGGAGGTCGAGCAGGGTGGGGTCTTCGATCAGCTTCGCGCCGCAGCGCGCGGCGAAAGCCCGCCCGATCAGGACGTCGCGGTTGCCGTGCATGAAATAGAGCGCGACGCCCTTGCCGCTCAACGCGGCGAGCGCGCCCGCGATCGAGGCGTTGAACGGATCCTCCAGGTCGTCATCCCCGACCCAGTATTCGAACAGGTCGCCCAGTATGTAGAGCGCCGCGGCATGCGTTGCCGCGTCGGAGGCGAAATCGAAGAACAGCTCGTTGGCGCGCGGCCGCTCCGGCGTCAGGTGAAGGTCGGAGACGAAAATGCTGTGCGACATAGGATTCGGGAATCAGGATCCAGGATTCAGCGCGAAACAGGCATGCTGTCTTCTCTCGCCATTCACCGAATCCCGAATCCTAAATCCCGCATCCTGTCTCAAATGACTTCCGCGCGCTCGATGATGACGTCCTCCAGCGGGACGTCCTGGTGCATGCCCTTGCGGCCGGTCTTGACGCCCTTGATCTTGTCCACCACTTCGGTGCCTTCCACCACGCGCCCGAACACGCAGTAGCCCCAGCCCTGGGGAGCGGGGGCGGTATGATTGAGGAAATCGTTGTCGGCGACGTTGATGAAGAACTGCGCGCTCGCCGAATGGGGCTCCGACGTGCGCGCCATGGCGAGAGTGCAGGCTGCATTTTTCACCTTGTTGTCGGCCTCGTTTTTCACCGGGGCGCGCGTGGGTTTCTGCTTCATTCCCGGTTCGAAACCGCCGCCCTGGATCATGAAGCCGTCGATGACGCGGTGGAAAACCGTGTTGCCGTAGTGGCCGTCCTTCACGTATTGCAGAAAGTTGGCCACCGTCAGCGGGGCGCGCTTCTCGTCGAGCTCGATCGTGATGATGCCGTGATTGGTGTGCAGTTTGACCATGTCTATTCAGTGATGAGTGATGAGTCAATCCCGAAACCGAACTGCGCCGTCGTTTTACTTGGCTGCCGGCTTGGCGGCGGCTTCCAGGACCTTCGCCGATTCGATGACGACCGGCTTGACCGGCACGTTGGCGTGTGGCGCAGGGACCGGCCCCGTCGGTACCTGCACGATGCGTTGCACCACGTCCATGCCCTTCACCACTTTTCCGAACACGGTGTAGCCGTAGCCTTCCAGGGTGGGGAAACGGAAGTCGAGCGGAACGTTGTCCGCGACGTTGATGAAGAACTGGGCGGTGGCCGAATGCGGATCGGAAGTTCGCGCCATGGAAATCGTGCCTATCGCGTTCTTGAGCCCGTTGGCGGCCTCGTTGCGCACCGGCTTGCGCGTCGCCTTCTGTTTGAAGTCGGGGCCGAACCCGCCGCCCTGGATCATGAATCCCGGGATCACCCGGTGGAACAGGGTGCCGTCGTAGTGGCCATCTTTCACGTACTGCAGGAAGTTCTCCACCGTCAGCGGCGCCTGGTCGGGGTAGAGCTCGAGGATGATGGTCCCCAGGCTGGTCTTCATCTCGACCTGCGAATTCGCCGCTCTATCCGCCGCTCCAACTTGACAGCAAACGAGCAGTGCGAGCGCTGCGCCAATGATTCTGAGCATAGTTGTTCAATCGTTAAGGCAGCGCTCAAGCGCTGCCTTCGTGCAGTATGCGCCACGCGCCGCCTTCCCGGATCCAGTACTGGCGCTTGCGCATCTGGTTGGAAAGATTGCTGCTCGCGTAATCCTGGTTGAATGTCACGACCGCGAGATCGTCCCGGCCGGGGTAGGTGAAGACGCTGACCTGGCCGAGCTTCAGCTTGATCCAGGTCTTGCCGGCGTTGACCTTGTGCTTCTGCTCCGACCATTGCGCCAGGTCTGCCTTGCCGGCGGAGAAGCTCGCGGCGTAGTGCGCGAGGTACTTGCCGGTGTCGAGGCTTTCCCAGTCGCGCCGCCAACTCTCGATGCTTTGCGCGAGATCCGCGCGCAAGGCCCTGGCCGCATCCGCGCTGGCCCATTCGACGCCATGCGCGATGATGACGGGGGTGACTCCAACTTTCGCGTACTTCGCGATGACCTCGAAGTCCTCATTGGTGAGCGCAACGCAGCCGTCGCTCGCGCGAGGCGGGCGGCTGTAGGTATCGAAGGGCACGCCGTGCAGCCAGATGCCGTATCCCTCGCGCCCCTGGCGGCGGTCCCATTCGTTCGGGTAGCTGATCGGAAGCGCCCCGTTGCCGTAGAGCTCGCTGGCCTTGCCGTAGGTGGCGTGCAGCTTCTCGCGCGGGATGTTGCCGGTCACGTGGTAGACGCCGAGCGGGGTTTTCTTGTCGCCTTGCTTGAATTTGTCTATCCCGTTCTTGCCGATGGTGATGTAGTAGTCCGCGACGTAACGCGCCTCGCCGCCGTGGTTCTCGAACACGTAGAGCGTCGATTTCGCCGTGTCCACCACCAGCGCGTGACGCTGCTCCGGCTGCATCTGCACCAGGTAGCGCGGCACGAGGTCGACGGGGCGCTGGTGCTGGATACGTGCCAGCCGCGCGCGCGCCTCATCGCGCAGGTCCTCGAGCTGGTCCCCGGGCGCGCCCGGCGCGTTGCCCACCGTGGTGAGAGGGCGGGCGCGGGCGAGCAGCAGGTCGCCCTTGATGAGGTGCGCCAGCCTGAAATTGGGATGGGTGTTGATGACCTTGTCGATCTCGGAAATGGCGACGCCGAGCCGGTTGTTGCTTACCTCGTGCAGCGTCCTGAAGATCAGCGCTTCGGGGCCGCCGGCGGCGTGATCTCCGTTGATGCCCGGAACCGGCAGGGCAGGGAGCGCGGACACGGCCTGCCCGCTGCGGCTGCTCACGACCAGCGCGCCGCCGCAGGCGGACGCGAGGATCAACGTCGCGGCAGCATAGCGCAACGGCCGCGAGCCGAGCAGCGTGTTCAGCTTCAACCGCCGACCTTTTCCTGCTGGATGAGCCACTGGTCTCCCGCCTTGACCATCACCAGCGTTTTGGTGCTGGCAACCTTGAGCGAGCCCGACTGGTAGTGCTGGCGGAAAGTCACCGTGACGCGGCCGTTGTCGTTGAACACCACTTTGGGCGATTCGACATTCACCTGGATCTTGCGCGGTTTGGCGATGCGCACCTTGCGCTGGCTCTCCCAATCCCCGCGCGCTTCGCCCTTGGGCGTCTGAAAATCCGTCGCGTAGTGCCCGAGGTAGCCGGCAACGTCGTTCTCCGACCAGGCTTTCGCCCACTGGTTGACCGCTTTCAGCACTTCATCCGCGTTGCGCGCGGGCTTGGCGGGCTCCTTGGCCGGGACCGGCTTGGCGACGGGCTCCGGCGCCTTGACCGGCGCCTGTGAGACCGGGGCTGGCGGCTTCGGCGAGGGGGTTGCGACCGCAACCTTGGTCGCGTCCGGCCTGGCTGCGGCGACCTTCGGCGGGCGCGGAGGGCTCGAGAACAGGTCTTTGATGAGATTCAACTTGGTTTGCAGGGGGGTATTGCCCTTGTCGAGCTGCAGCGCCTTGTCGTAGGCCTGGCTCGCCATCTTGGCGTAGATGTCGCCCAGGTTCTCGTGCGCGGTCGCGTAACTCGGGTGGGTGCGGATCGCCATCTCGAGCGAGGCGCGCGCCTTGTCGTACTGGCCCTGGGAGGCGTAGAGCACGGCCAGGTTGTTGTACGGCTCCGGCAGCTCGGGGAATTCCTGGGTGAGCTCGGTGAAGACCTTGATCGCGTCGTTGGGCTTGTTCTGCTCGGCGAGGATCAGCCCCCTGAGGAAGCGCCCGCGCGCGTCCTTCGGGCGGGTCTTGAGATAGGCGTCGACGCGCTCGAGCGCGCGGTCGAGCTGTCCCTGCTTGAGCAGCTGGCTGGTTTCCTGCAACTCGTCGCTTTGGGCGATCGCCGGCCCCGCAACGGGAAAGGCGATCAACAGCGCTGCAACGAGGGCGATGAAGCGGGCGGTGGGGAGGGGCATTGTGCTATACTTTTCCGAGAATTTCAGTGGCTTAGTCACTAAATCCTAGAAATTTTACCAAGAACACCGGGTAATTAAAACAGCGCGTTCCAGACCGCCGCCGGAACGCTCCCGCCCCCTCTGACCGGGGTCCCCCGGGCGGCAGCCATCTCCCGCGGCGTTCCGATGGGCGGCTGCTGCAGCCATGTTGAAAATCTACAACACGCTGACCCGCGACAAGCAGGAATTCGTGCCGATTGAGGCCGGTAAAGTCCGCATGTACGTCTGCGGAATGACGGTCTACGACTATTGCCACCTCGGGCATGCCCGGGTGATGGTGGTATTCGACGTGGTGCGGCGATGGCTGGGCGCACTGGGCTTTGCGGTCACCTACGCGCGCAACATCACGGATATCGACGACAAGATCATCAAGCGCGCGCGGGAGAACGGGGAGCCGGTCGAGGCGCTCACCGCGCGCTTCATCCGGGCGATGGACGAGGACAACGCCGCGCTCGGGGTGGAGAAGCCCGACTTTGAGCCGCGCGCCACCGGCCACGTGCCGGGCATGTTAAATATGATCGGGACCCTCGAGCAGAGGGGGCTCGCCTACCGGGCTGCGAACGGCGACGTGAATTACTCGGTCCGCAAGTTCCCGGGCTACGGCAAGCTGTCCGGCAAGACGCTCGACGATCTGCGCGCGGGCGAGCGCGTGGAGGTGGACAACACCAAGCGGGACCCCCTCGATTTCGTGCTGTGGAAGAAGGCGAAGGCGGGCGAGCCGTCCTGGGATTCGCCGTGGGGCCCGGGGCGTCCCGGCTGGCACATCGAGTGCTCGGTGATGTCGAGCGCGCTGCTGGGGAAGCATTTCGACATCCACGGTGGCGGGCAGGACCTCCAGTTTCCGCATCATGAGAACGAGATTGCGCAATCCGAGGGCGCGAACCAGGCGAAGTTCGTCAACTACTGGATGCACAACGGTTTCGTACGCGTCATGAAGGGGGAAATGAGCGAGAAGATGTCGAAGTCGCTGGGCAATTTCTTCACCGTCCGCGAGGTGCGCGCGAAATATGATCCCGAGGTCATTCGTCTCTTTATCGTTCGCGCGCACTATAGAAGCCCCATCAGTTATTCCGATCAGCATCTTGATGATGCTAAGCAGGCGCTTAACGGGCTTTACATCGCACTACGAGGTTTCGAGAACATTCCACCGCGGAAACTGAATGAGTCATATTGGAAGAGTTCTTCTCATGGCGAGAAGTTCAGGGCCGCGATGAATGATGATTTCAATACGCCGGAGGCAATGGCCGTCCTGCACGATCTAGCTGCTGAAATAAATCGTTGCCGGGACGCATTACGCGACCGGGCGAAGCTCCTTGGGGCAGAAGTGGCCACGCTTGAAGATAGTGCGCGTGATGCAGCAGCTGAGCTTAAAGCCTTGGCAGGCGTGCTGGGGTTGCTTCAGCGAGATCCGACCGCCTTCTTGCAAGGTAGACGAGACTACGTGCTGACGGCGGAGCCGGGCCACTACGAGATCAAAGGAGGCGACGCGACACTCTCCGTCGGATACTCCGATGAAAGAATCAAGGAATTAATCGACGCGCGTACGGCGGCGAGGAAAGCGAAGAATTTCGCCGAGGCCGACCGCATCCGCCAACAATTGTTGGACGCCGGTATTACCCTCGAAGACGCAGCGCAAGGCACCACCTGGCGCCGGACTTGAGCATGGCGGTATTTCCAGTGTGGCTCTGATCGGCGTTCATCAGCGTCCATCGGCGGCTAATAGTGTTTGTTCTAGACGCCTCTGACATGCCTCTCGCCCTGCAAAGCGCCTTCGGCTTCGTCGCCCTCTTCCTGATCGCGTGGCTGCTCTCGGAGAACCGCCGCGCGGTGCCGTGGCGCATCGTGATCTCCGGTGCGCTGCTCCAGATCGTGCTCGCGGCGGCCCTTCTCAAGGTGCCGCTGTTCAGGGACCTGTTCCTCACGCTCAATGACCTGCTGTCAGCGCTGGAAAAGGCGACGCAGGAAGGCACGCGGTTCGTCTTCGGCTTCCTCGCCGGCGGCCCGCAGCCATTCGAGGAGCGCCCCGGGGCGTCGAGCTTCGTGCTGGCCTTCCGCGCGCTGCCGCTGATCCTGGTGGTGAGCGCGCTGTCTTCTCTGCTTTTCTACTGGAGGGTGTTGCCCGCCATCGTGCGGACCCTCTCCATCGCGCTGGAGAAAACCATGGGGGTGGGCGGGGCGGTGGGCCTGTCCGCCGCAGCCAATATCTTCGTGGGCATGGTGGAGGCGCCTCTTTTCGTGCGGCCGTACCTGAAGGCGATGAGCCGCGGCGAGATCTTCATCGTCATGACCTGCGGCATGGCCGGAATTGCCGGCACGGTGATGGTTCTCTATGCCGTCATCCTGGGCCCGGTGGTGCCGGAGGCGATGGGGCATATCCTGTCCGCTTCCATCATCAGCGCCCCGGCGGCCATCCTGATTGCGGCGGTCATGGTGCCGCCGCGAGGGGCGCCCACGTCGGGCCAGATCTCGTTGCCGCAGCAGGCGACGAGCAGCATGGACGCGGTGACCCGCGGCACGCTCGACGGGCTCGCGCTTCTGCTCGGCATCGTGGCCATGTTGATCGTCCTGATTGCGCTGGTGACGCTGGTCAATCTCGGGCTCGATTTGCTGCCGGCCTGGAACGGCGCGCCGTTGACGCTGCAGCGGGTGCTGGGCTGGCTGATGGCGCCGCTCACCTGGCTTGCCGGCATCCCCTGGGGCGAAGCGACGACGGCCGGTGCGTTGATGGGCACGAAGACCGTGTTGAACGAATTCATCGCCTACGTGGACATGTCGAAGCTGCCTGCCGATGCCTTGAGCCCTCGCAGCCGCCTCATCATGACCTACTGCCTGTGCGGCTTCGCCAATTTCGGCAGCCTCGGGATACTGATCGGCGGCATGGCGACCATGGTGCCGGAGCGGCGCGACGAGATCGTCGCGCTCGGGTTGCGCTCGATCGTCTCCGGCACGCTGGCGACGCTCATGATCGGCGCGGTGGTCGGCATGTTTTTGACCGAGTGATGAAGTGACGAAATGATCTGGGAGGATCAATGAGCAAGATATCGGAGATCAAGACACATGCCGTTTCGGTGCCGCTCAAGCACACGCTGTGGACGGCGCACGAGGAGCTGAAGGATTCCAGCGTGATCCTGGTGGAAGTGCGCACCGACGACGGGATCGCGGGCGTCGGCCAGATCCACGGCTCGCCGCAGAAGGCGATCTGCGAATGGATCGCGCGCCTCGCCGAGGTCGTGCGCGGGATGGAGGCGACCGCCAACGTCGCGGTCTGGGAGAAAATGTTCTCCCTGACCTCGCCGCGGCCCGGGGGCATGGGCGGCCGCGACGGGCTGCCGCCGCCGCTGTCGCGCGGCGCTCGCCCGCAGATCATGGCGGCGATCGCGGGCATCGACATTGCGCTGTGGGACATCAGGGGCAAGGCGGCAGGCCTGCCCGTGTACCGCCTGCTGGGCGCGGAAAAGCGGCCGATCTTCACCTACGCCACGGGCGGCTACTACCAGCTGGGCGCGCCCGACAAGGTTTATGCGGACGAGCTCGCCGGCTTCGTCAAGGCGGGCTTCCGCGCGGTCAAGCTGAAGACCGGCGGCGGCACCGTGACGGAGGAGGCGAAGCGCGTGCGCGCGGTGCGCGAGGCGATCGGGAAGGACGTATCGCTGATGCTCGACATGAACGCCCCCTACGACATCGACGATTGCATCGCCTTCGCGCGCGCGGTCGAGCCGCTGGACATCTTCTGGCTGGAGGAGCCGCTGCACTGGTACCTGCAGCCCGCGGATTTCGTGCGGCTCGCCCAGGCGACGCCCATCCCGCTCGCGCACGGCGAGCGCGAGCTCACGCGCTTCACGGTGCGCGACTTCATCGCGTCCGGCGCGATCCGCTACGCGCAGTTCGACGCCACGCGCTATGCCGGCTTCACGGAGGCGTTGCGGGTCGCCGCGCTCGCCGAGCAGCACGGCGTCATGATCGCGCCGCACACCGCTCCCGAGCTGCACGGGCACCTGCTGGCGGCGTACCCGCGCTGCGGCTTCGCCGTGGAATCGCATGGCGACGCCGGCCGCGACCCGGTTTCGTTCGGGCTCTACCGCGAGCGCGCGCAGGCGAGGGACAGTTACGTTCATCTCAACGACAAGCCCGGCTTCGGCGTCGAGATCGACTGGGAATTCGTCAAGCGCAATCGCGCTTGACGAATAAAAGAGGTGATGACGGACGCGAGGGGGTGGCGGGATGGAGGGCGGTCGAGCCATTTCAGGTCGCGGCAGCGAAACAGGCGAGGCGCCGGGCCTGATCACCGTTATCGGGCCCCTCATCCACCGGCTTCCCGATTATCATAGGCGCTACTGAGGGGCCCGATCATGCTGATCAACTGCGCCGCGTACCAGGACGGCAGGAAACTCGGGGACATCCGCAAGGAGGAGATCCACGACTACCTGTCCCGGCCCGGCTGCTTCGTGTGGGTGGCGCTGAAAGACGCGACCGCCGAGGAGCTCGACGAGATGCAGCGGCAATTCGGCCTGCACGAGCTTGCGGTGGAGGACGCGCACCACGGCCACCAGCGCCCGAAGATCGACGAGTATGGCGACTCGTTGTTCGCGGTGCTGCACACGATCGAGCCCGAGGGCGACAAGCTGCGCGTGGGCGAGCTGAGCATCTTCGTCGGCGATAACTACGTGCTGTCGGTGCGCAATCGCTCAGAGCAGGGCTTCGTCAACGTGCGCGCCCGCACCGAGCGCGAGCCGCACCTGCTCAAGCACGGTTCGGCGTTCGTGTTCTACGCGCTGATCGACACGGTGGTGGACCGCTACTTCCCGGTCCTGGATGCCGTGGAGGACGAGCTCGAGGACGTGGAGGAGTGTATCTTCGACGGCACCCCGGGGCGCGAGAACATCGAGGCGCTCTACGCGATCAAGCAGAAGCTGATGGTCCTCAAGCACGCGGTGGGTCCGTTGCACGAGGCCGTCGGCAGGCTCTACGGCGGGCGCGTGCCGGCGATCTGCACCGACACCCAGGAGTATTTTCGCGACGTAGGCGACCATCTGCTGCGCCTCAACCAGTCCATCGACAGCCTGCGCGACATGGTGATCACGGCCCTCTCCGTGAACCTGTCCATGATCACGATCGGGGAGAACGAGACCGTCAAGCGGCTCGCCGCCTACGCCGCGCTGGTGGCGGTGCCGACCATGATCGCCGGCGTCTACGGCATGAATTTCGAGCACATGCCGGAGCTGAAGTGGGTGTGGGGTTATCCGTTCTCGGTCGGCCTGATGGTGGCGATAGACGCCTACCTGTTCTACCGCTTCCGCAAGGCGAAGTGGCTTTAGGATTCGGCGATCGCGCTTTTCGAGTCGGACGGGGTATCGAGCACGCCGCGGGTTCTGGCCGATTTCGGAGCGCCGAATCCTTAATACAGGAGATATTTACCGGGAGGATATTCCAACGGCCAGCGACGCTTTTTCGTGAGTCGTTGTTAATCTCGTTGACAATGCCGCGGCCCGGCTCCCCGCAGACGATGGGATGTCGGTTCATCCCCGCGCGCGCGGGGAACACCGCCCGGAGTTGCTTTCGCGTATCGAAAAGCTACACGGCGCTGCGCCTGCAACCCCCGGCCCTGCGGGCACTCCTTGACGAAGGAGGGGTGCAGACAGTGTCACCCATGTGTGCGGGTGCGCACAGGTCCGATCCGCCCGGAGTGGACGCCCCCGGGCGATGTAGCTACAATGCGTAGCATGTAGCTACATGGAGAATTTCGATGGAAGTCTCGATCCGGGAAATGAAAAACCGCCTGTCCAAGTACCTGAAGCTGGTTCAGGCGGGCAAGGACGTGGTGATCACCGACCGCGGCCGGCCGGTGGCGCGGCTCACTATCGTACAGCCGACGGCAAAAGAAGCCGAAGCGGAGTACATCCGGCGCATACAGGCGTTGCCGTGGGTGCAGCCGGGGAAGGGTGGCAAGCTCAAAGGATCGCGCCCGGGCATTACCCTCCGCGGTGAGGGACCGACAGCCGCGGAGATCGTCCTGCAGGACAGGGAATGATCCTGTACCTCGATACTTCCGCGTATGTTCGGGCCTACGTTCGAGAGGCGGGCCACGATCTGATATGGAATGCCGCGCAGAGCGCATTGGAGATTGCGACGCACCTCATCACCTATGCGGAAATGCGGGCGGCACTGGCGCGCATGAAACGGATGGGCCGGCTGGTCGAGGCGGAGATCGGCTCAATCAAGGAAAGATTCGAACAGGACTGGCGCATAACCTTGAAAATCGCGCCTACCGAAGCGATGATCCGGCGCGCCGGTGATCTGGCCGAGCGTTTCGGCCTGCGCGGCTACGACAGCGTGCATCTCGCCGCCGCCGAGTCGCTACGCGTGGAGCAGGGCACGGACCTGCTGCGCTTCGCTTCCTTCGATCGGCTTCTCAATCAATCCGCGGAAGAGCTGGGCTTGCGCCTGCTGGCATGACGCTTGCGGTCGCTGCCGTCCGGCTTACTGGAAACCTTGCGGCCTTGGCGTTGCGGTGGGTTCTCCACGTCCTTATGCCGGGAGGCGCGCGCAGCCAGCATTAACTCGGCCACCAGGCTTTCGTCCCAGATTGCCTTACGGCTTATCAACTCAACCAGCGTTTGTTTGTCGACCGTTTCCAGAAAATCCCGGAGTGTTTGCAGTTCTTCCGAAATGTCCGGCTCGTCTTCGATAACGTCCCCCGACAGCCAGGCGAGACCGGTGGCGACCAGGTGTTTGCAGAACGCGCCTTCAGCACCGAGCGGACAGGCGCAACCCCACTGCAATTCCTGTTTCTCCATCCAGAAGCGCACCGCGTAAGGACAGGGCTCCGTGCCCTGGACGCGCGCGGAAATTCCGTCCGCTCCGAAGCTGAGATGGACCACGGCGCCACCCTCGAAATAGTCGAGGCCGCGTTCGAAATACTTCTCGCCGGCCAGCTTCTTCAGGCTGGATTCGGAGATAAGGCCGGCGAATGCCGCCTTAGCCGCCATACTGGGTCACGCCGATTTCAGTTGTTCCGCGACAGCCTTGCGCAGCGTGTCCGGCGCCACCACTTCCACCTCCGGCCCGTGTTTCATGATGTCCATGAGCAGTTCGCGGTCGTCGCGGTAGGGGATCCTGAGTTCGTATCGTCCGTCGGTCAGAAACTGGCCGACCTGTTTCGGATGCCAGCGCTCGTCCGCCACCCAGCGGGCGCGCTCGGCACTGAAGCGAAGCACTGCGGTCCTGTTGGCTTTGCCGGAAAAAATTCCATAAGCGCTGGCGTAGTATTCGTCGAGCTGCGCGTCCGGAATATCCTGGGCTGGCTCGCCCAGTTCCGTCGCATGCTTCACGCGGTCCACGGCGAAGCTGCGCAAGCCTTTCCGCGTATGGCACCAGGCGTCGAGATACCAGTTGTCCCGATAATGCACCAGGCGTTGCGGGGAAACCGTCCGCTCCGACACCTCGTCCTTGCCGCGCGAGTGGTAGCGCAACAGCAGGTTCCGCCGCTGAAGCATCGCGCCGGCCAGCACGTGAAACCATTCCCCAGCCGGCCGCGCGGCCATGCCGATGACGCGCACGCGGCGGGCGGCTTCGCTCAATCCGAGGCGCTTGTGTTCGAGCAGCTCGGTGACGCGGTGAGCGAGTGGGGCGAGATGCTCGCCGAGCAGGCCGGGCTCGAGGCTTTCGAAGAGCCGTTCGAAGACCAGCAGCGCTTGTAGCTCGCGAGCGTTGAACCAGAGTCCGGGCAACTCGTAGCTCCCATCCCGCGCATCCTGGCGATAGTAGTAGCCACCAATTTCCTCGTTCCATTCGATCGGCGCGTTGAGGTAATCCTTCATGACGCGGATCAGACGGTAGACGGTGGATTCGGCGCCCCAGCTTCAGACGCGCCACCGTCACGTGGAAGTCCTGCGACTGCCGAAGCAGGGCAACCACCGGGCTCCCACATTCGCGATCATCTACCTGCACCGAAATCGAATTCAATCAGCCTCACCCATGTCGCCACCTGTACCGTCAACGCATGGGCAATGATTTCGTTGACGACAGGATTCGGCGGTCAGGATTCCCGAATCGGACGGGGATACAGGCAGGCTCCGGGTTCTCGCAAGTCCAGAGCGCCGAATCCTGAATTAAAAATAAAAAAGTGCGGGATTAAGGGGTGAAGGATCTCCCCGTACGAGTACTTGCTGATCCAGTCAGAGGCTACTGTGCGAAGAATTCCCGCACTTTTTCCATCCAGGACTTGGCGCGCGGGTTGTGCCGACCGCCGTCCTTCTGGTTGATCGCCTCGAGTTCGGCGAGCATCTCCTTCTGGCGCGCGGTGAGGTTGACCGGCGTCTCGACCGCGACGTGGCAGATGAGATCGCCGTGGCCGGACGAGCGCACGCCCTTGATGCCCTTGCCGCGCAGCCGGAACATCTGGCCGGTTTGCGTGGCTGCCGGCACCTTGATCTTGGCGTAGCCGTCGAGCGTCGGGATCTCGATGTCGCTGCCGAGCGCCGCGGTGGTATAGCTGATCGGCATCTCGCAGTGGAGGTCGTTGTGGTCGCGCGTGAAGACCGGGTGCGGCTTCAGGTGGATCACCACGTAGAGGTCGCCGGCCGGCCCGCCGTTCGCCCCGGCTTCGCCCTCGCCTGACAGCCGGATGCGATCTCCCTCGTCAACGCCGGCGGGGATCTTCACCGACAGCGTCTTGTGCTGCTTGATGCGCCCGGCCCCGTCGCAGGTGGCACAAGGTGAGGTGACGATCTTGCCGCTGCCGTGGCAGCGCGAGCAGGTCTGCTGGATCGAGAAGAAGCCCTGCTGCATCCGGACCTGCCCGTGTCCCTGGCAGGTGGGGCAGGTGGTGGGAGAGGTGCCGGGCTTGGCGCCGGTGCCCTTGCAGGTGGTGCATTCCTCCATCGCCGGGATGCGGATGCGCGTCTCGGTGCCGCGGGCGGCATCCTCCAGGGAGACCTCGAGGTTGTAGCGCAGGTCCGCGCCGCGGTACACGTTCGAGCGGCCGCGCCCGCCGCCGAAGATGTCGCCGAAGATGTCGCCGAAAGCATCGGCAAAGTTGCCGAACCCGGCACCGGCGGCGCCGGCCGCGGCCGTCGGGTCCACGCCGGCGTGCCCGAACTGGTCGTAGGCCGCCCGCTTCTGGGCATCGGTCAGGATCTCGTACGCTTCCTTGGCTTCCTTGAAGTGGTCCTCGGCCTTGGGGTTGTCCGGATTGCGGTCCGGGTGCCACTTCATGGCGAGCTTGCGGTACGACTTCTTGATGTCCTCTTCCGAGACGTCCCGGTTGACTCCCAGCACTTCGTAGTAGTCGCGCTTTGCCATTTTCTCGGGGCTCGTTCTTCGGGGCTCGGGGCTCGCAACAACACCAAAAGGGCCAGGGGTTCTTACGAGTCCCTAGCCCCTAGTCCCGAGTCTCGCCTTGCTACTTCTTGTCCTTGACCTCGGTGTACTCCGCATCCACGACGTTGCCGTCGTCTTTCTTGGCGGCATCGGCGGCTTTCGCCTCGCCGCCCGCCTGCTGGGCCTGCTGCTTCGCCTGCTCTTCCTTGTATATCTGCTCGGCAAGCTTGTGCGCGGCCTGCGCCAGCGCCTGGGTCTTGGCTTCGATGGCGGCCTTGTCGTCGCTCTTCAGCACGTCTTCTGCTTCCTTCAACGCGGCCTCGATCTTCGCCTTTTCGTCGGCGTCGACCTTGTCGCCGTGATC
>CAYYZZ010000027.1:0-18337 GCA_964476235.1 uncultured Streptomycetaceae bacterium
AGAGTCTGGTTCGCACTCTTGACGCCAGTCGGCTAATGGGCGCGTTTATCTGCGTTTATGCCGTTACAACCACCACAAGGCCGGGACCGCGCAACTTGATTCTCTGCCCCTGACATATCGATCGGGTCCCGGAAGCACAGGTTGTAACGGCATTTATCTGCGGTTCCATTATGAATTTCATGGCGTTCTTGGCGTGCTTGGCGGTTCAATATTCTTGTTCTGGCTTCTCTCCCCTTCTCTGCGGTTCAATGATTGTCCTGGTTCTCTCGGCGTCTCGGCGGTTCAGTTGTTTTTCGTCACTCGTCACTGCCCCTGAACACCCATTTCCTTGAGCAGCCGGGTCCATTTCACGAGCTCCGACCGGATGTAAGGACCGAACACTTCCGGCGGAGCATAAGCGACCTCGAGACCCTGGCTCGATAAGCGGTCTCTGGCATCCGGCAAGGCCAGGATGCCGGCCAATTCGCCGTTGATCTTTTTTGCGATCGCCCCGGGTATCCCGGCGGGCGCGAACACGCCGTACCATTGCGAGACCTCGAAGCCCGGCAGCCCCGACTCCGCGATCGTCGGCACTTCGGGGGCGATGGACAGGCGCTTCGACTCGGTCACGCCCAGCGCGCGCAGCTTGCCTGTCTTCATGTGCGGCAGCGCCGTGGAGATGGCGCCCAGAGACATCTGGATGTGGCCGCCGATCAGCGCGACGATGGCATCGCCGCCGCCCTTGTAGGGCACGTGGGCGATATCGACGCCGATGGAGCGCCCGAAGAATATCCCGGCAATGTGCGACCCCGTTCCCGCGCCCGGCGAGGCGAAGGAGAGCTGGCCCGGTTTGGTTTTCGCGTACTGGATCAGCTCCTGGACCGACCGCACCGGCAGCGACGGATGCACCGTGAGCACGATCGGAGAAACCACGGCCTGGGCGATCGGCGTAAAGCTCTTGAGCGGCTCGTAAGCGGAAGGGCCGGCCTGCATCGCGGGCCCGATGGTGAACTGGGTCGAGGATCCCATCATGATGGTGTAGCCGTCCCGCGGCGCCTTGGCTGCGATCTGCATGACGATCACGCCTCCTGCCCCGGTGCGGTTATCGACGATCACCTGCTGGCCCCAGCGCTCGCTCAGTTTCTGCCCGAGCGTCCGCGCCGTCAGGTCCACCGCGCCGCCGGCCACGAACCCCACCAGGAAACGGATGGGACGGTCTGGGTATGGCTGGGCAATCGCCCCAGCCATACCCAGGGAAAAGATAAAAGGGAAAAGGGAAAAGGAAATTTCTCTGAAGTATTTCAATAAGCCCCCATTACTCGTCTGTCGTCACTCATCATTCATCATTCATCATTCATCATTCGACCCTGATTCCCGCCGCCTTGATCACCTTCGCCCACTTGGCGGATTCGGATTTCATGAATGTGGCAAACTCCGCCGGCGTGCTGCCGACCGGATCCGCGCCCTGCGCCACCAGGCTCTCCCGGATCTCCGGCAGGCTCAGCACTTTCGCCACCGCGCCGTACAGGCGCGCAATGACGGGACGTGTCGTCGCCGCCGGCACCACCATGCCGTACCAGTTGATGACCTCGTAGCCGGGCAGCGTATCCGCGACGGTCGGCACGTCCGCCAACAGCGATGACCGAGACTTGCCCAGCATCGCGATCGCCCGCAGCTTGCCGCCCTTCACGAGCGGCAAGCCCGAGAGCAGCGCCCCGAAGGTGACCTGCACGTGGCCTCCGGTGACGGCGACGAGGCCCGGCGCGCTGCCCTGGTACGGGACGTGGACCAGCTTCACCCCGGCCATCAGGTTGAACAGCTCGGCGGCGAGATGCGGCGTGCCGCCGTTGCCGCTCGACGAATAGTGGATCTGCCCGGGCCGGGCCTTGGCTGCCGCGATCAGATCGGGCACGGTCTTCACCGGAAACGACGGATGGACCAGCAGCGCGGACGACACCGAGGCCACGTGCGTTACCGGGGCGAAATCGCGCGCCATGTCGAACGGCAGCTTGGAATACAGAAGCGGATTGACGCTCAGGTTGCCGATGGTCCCGAAGAACACGGTATGGCCGTCCGGCGTCGCCTTGGCGGCAAGGTCCGTGCCGATCAGCCCGCCCGCGCCCGCACGGTTGTCGATCACGACCGGCTGGCCGAGGTTCTCCGACAGCCTGGGCGCCATCACCCGCGCGACGATGTCTATGCCGCCGCCGGGCGGAAAGCCGATGATCACGCGTATCGATCTGGTCGGGTACGGCTGGGCCGGCACCGCGCCTGCCGGAACCATCAGCGCCAACATCAGGGCAGCCACGGTCTCTCGTCTCATGCTTGCTCCTTGAAGCGCACCGGCGCGAGAAAGTCGCGCAGGCCGACAGCCCACGCGGCGAGCGCCCTGGTCAGGCCCATTATTTGTCGATGCCGCCCATGCAGAGGTATTTGACCTCGAGATATTCCTCGATGCCGTACTTCGAGCTCTCGCGGCCGATGCCGGACTCCTTGATGCCCCCGAACGGCGACATCTCGTTGGACACGAGCCCGATGTTGATACCGACGATGCCGTATTCCAGCGCCTCCGCCACCCGCCAGATGCGGCCGATGTCGCGGCTGTAGAAGTACGACGCCAGTCCGTACTCGGTGTCGTTGGCGAGCCGGATCAGCTCGTCCTCGGTCCTCAACCGGATCAGGGGCGCCACCGGTCCGAAGGTTTCCTCGCGGGTAACTTTCATGTTGCTGGTGGCGTCCGCGAGCACCGTCGGCTCGAAGAACGTGCCGCCCCTGGCATGGCGCTTGCCCCCGGTGAGAATCCGCGCGCCCTTCGCCACCGCATCGCCGATGTGCTCCTCGACCTTTTCCACCGCCCGCATGTCGATGAGCGGCCCCTGCACCACGCCCGCTTCGAGGCCGTTGCCGACTTTCATCGCCGCGACCCTGGCGGTGAACTCCTGCGCGAAGCGGTCGTAGACGCCGTCTTGCACGTAGAGCCGGTTCGCGCACACGCAGGTCTGACCGCTGTTGCGGAATTTCGAGGCGAGCGCGCCTTCGACGGCGGCGTCGATGTCCGCGTCATCGAATACGATGAACGGCGCATTGCCGCCCAACTCGAGCGATACCTTTTTCACAGTGCCCGCGCACTGTGCCATCAACTGCTTGCCCACCTCGGTCGAGCCGGTGAAGGAGAATTTCCTGACGACCGGGTTCGTGGTGAGCTCGTACCCGATCGGCCCGGCGGAGCCGGTCACGACGTTGAGCACGCCCTTCGGCAGGCCGGCGCGCGCCGCAAGCTCGCATAACGCGAGCGTCGAGTACGGCGTCGCCGATGCCGGCTTGACGATCATGGTGCAGCCCGCTGCCAGCGCGGGGCCGACCTTGCGCATGACCAGCGCGTTGGGAAAATTCCACGGTGTCACCGCCGCGCACACGCCGATC
The DNA here is from genome assembly GCA_964476235.1 of uncultured Streptomycetaceae bacterium. Classification (GTDB taxonomy): domain Bacteria; phylum Pseudomonadota; class Gammaproteobacteria; order Burkholderiales; family SG8-41; genus SG8-41. The sequence continues at coordinate 3,403 of CAYYZZ010000027.1, forward strand.
GGCTGCTTGATCACCACGATGCGGCGGTCGTTGGCGGGCGCCGGGATCGTGTCGCCGTAGATGCGCTTGCCCTCCTCCGCCGCCCACTCGACGTACGACGCGCCGGCCGCGACTTCGCCCCTCGACTCGTAGAGCGGCTTGCCCTGCTCCACGGTCATCAGGACGGCAAGGTCTTCCTGATTCTGCATCATCAGGTTGAACCATTTCCGCAGGATCGCAGCGCGCTCATTTGCGGTCTTTGCGCGCCAATCCGGCCAGGCGGCGTTCGCGGCACCGATCGCGCGCCGGGTTTCCGCCGCGCCCATTTTCGGCACGGTGCCGACCGGGCTGCCGTCTGCCGGATTGCGCACCACGATGGTGGACTTGTCGTCCGCGTCCACCCACTGACCGTCGATGCAGGCCTGCTGCCGCAGCAGGCTCGCGTCCTTCAACTGAAAGGAGGGTCCAGTTTGGGCGGGCATGGAGCGCCTAGTTCGCGGTAATCTTCGTTTCCTTCACGACGCGCCGCCACTTCGCCAGGTCGTCCTTGATGACCTGCCCGAATTGTTCCGGCGTGCCGGTGTATACCTCCATTCCGTCACCCAGCAGCCGCGCGCGGGTATCGGGTTGATTGACCGCCTTCACGACCTCGGCATGCAACTTGGCGAGCAGCGGTTTCGGCATCCTGCCGGGCGCGATCACGCCGAACCATTCGCTCGCTTCGTAACCCGGCACGATTGTTTCAGCGACCGTCGGCAGGTCAGGACTCGCTGAGCTTCGCTTCAGGCTGGTGACCGCCAGCGCCCGGATCCTGCCCGCCTTGACGGGGGCAACCGACGACAGCGTGCCGGCGAACATCATCTGGATCTGCCCGCCGATCAAGTCGATCATGGCCGGCCCGGTGCCCTTGTAGGGAACGTGCACGATGTCGACCTTGGTCATGATCTTGAAGAGCTCGACGGTGAGATGCATCCCGGTGCCGCTGCCGGCCGAGCCATAGTTGATCGAGCCCGGCTTGGCTTTCACCAGCGCGTACCATTCCTGGATGGTGTTGGCGGAGACCTTGGGATTGACCACGATCCTGAACGGCGATCGCCCGAACAGAAGAATCGGCGTGAAATCCTTCGTTGGGTCGTAGTCGACCCGGGGATTGACGGCGGGATTCGTGACGATGTTGCTGATGGTCGTCATCAGCGTATAGCCGTCGGGGTTCGCCTGTGCCGTCAATTGCGCCGCTAGGTTCCCGCCGCCGCCCGCCCGGTTGTCCACGATCACCTGCTGATTCAGGCTGGCGGACAGTTTGCCGGCCAGCAGCCGGGCGAGAAGATCGACGCTACCCCCCGGAGAGAACGGCACGATCATGCGGATCGGGCGCTGCGGGTATGGCGCCGCCGTATCGGATGGCTGGGCTGAGCCGACCGCGGGCGCCAGCAGGAAAAGCAAAATGAAAATCGCGGCCGAGAAAATAGATAGGTTGGTCTTGCCTGAATCGCTCGATTGCTTGCGAACCATGCTTCCCCCCTGTTCTGTTAACTGGGACTGCATTGGAAAACCGATAGATGGAGTCGTAATGGGTTCGTTCTACCGCCGCCGGCCGTCAGTGGGCATAGCCGCCACCGTTGACGAGCGCGCAGTCGTGCCGGTTGATGCCGGCGTAGCCGACCTTGATGAGCACCTCCCCGGCCGCGGGTTGCGGCAGCGGGCGCGTGCCGGGTTGCAGAACTTCCGGGCCGCCCGCGCGGGTAATGGAGATCGCGGTCATCGTGCTGGGCAACATAGACCTCTCCCCGGTAAACGCATTCAGGTCCCGGCACGGCTCATGCCGTCATCCGCACAGTTACGTCGGCGGTGGCGTTCACTTCCTGGCCGGCGCCGCTTTGGCAACCGGGAGCGGGCCCGGTTTCCACGATTCGTGGAAATTGTTCGGGTAGGGATACCAGATGGAGCGGTAGCCCTTGACGTCGAGCGACACCTCGACGCAGATCACCGTGGGTTTGCGGCTGTCGAGGGCGCGGCGCAGCGCCGGCGCGTACTTGTCGGCCTTGGTGACGTGGATCGCTGCGGCACCCATCGACTCGGCCCACTTGCACAGGTCGGGGTTCCACAGCTCCTTCTTGCCCACCTTGCGGTAATCGCAGAACGCTTCGCGGCCGTAGAGGCGGATCATCAGTTCGCGCTCGATCTGGAGCGAACGGTTGTTCAGCACGACCCATACGATCGGCAGGTTCTGCTCGACCGCCGTGGCGACCGCGGTGCCGCCCATGATGAACGAGCCGTCGCCGATCAGCGCCAGCGCGGGACGGTTGCCCTGCGCGATGCTCGCGCCGACGACGGCCGAGGCGCTCCAGCCCATGCGATGGAAAAATCCGTTGTGGGCGATATGGCGCGAGGACGCCTTCAGGAACGGCGGCGCGAAGCTCAGCAGATGCCCGGTGTCGAACAGGATCGGCATCTTCGGATTCTTCTTCGCCACGACCTCGCCGGTGTCGTGGCAGATGCGGGCGTAATGCAGGGGCGAGATATTGGAGTGCCGCTGATCGGCCACCGACTCTTCCCAGGACTTGCGCTCCTGCGCGATCTCCTTCAGCCAATCGCCGCGCTCGCGCACGCCCGCCTTGCGGGCCGCTTCCGTGAGGACCTTCAACCCGAGCCGCGCGTCGCAGGTCAGCGCAACGGCCGTCGGGTAGGCCCGGCCGAGTTCCGTGGAATCGATGTCGAGATGAATCAGGCGCGTGCGGGCCGGAATGTCGAACAGCGTCCAGCCGCCGGTGTCGATGTCGCTGAAATGGGTGCCCACGCCGACGACGACGTCGGCGCGGCGCGCCGCCGCGTTGCCGTGGCCGGTGCCGGCACGGCCGATGCAGCCGACGGAGAGCCGGTGCCCTTCCGGGAACGCGCCTTTGCCGGTGGCGGTGGTGGCGACGGGGATGCCCGCCGTTTCGGCGAAGCTCAGCAGCTCGTCCCATGCGCGGGAGTTGGCGATGCCGCTGCCCACGGCAATGAAGGGGCGCTTCGCCACCTTCAGCAGCGCAACCGCTTTCCTGACGCCGTCCGGATCGGGCGCCGGCGGGTGCCAGTGCATGAACGGCCTGGGATCCGGCAGCTTGTCCGTGATCAGCGTGTTCTGGATATCGAACGGGATCTGGATCACCACCGGGCCGGGGCGCCCGGAGATGGCGGTCTGGTAAGCGCGCAGGAACATATCGAGCGCGTTGTCCGGGCGCGTCATCATGAAGGATTTCTTGGTGATGGGCTTCAACACGGCCGTCCAGTCCTCGGGGCCGTAGCGATAGGCCTCCTCGATCCCGCCCCGGTCGAACCAATGGGTTGCGCCCGCGCTCGCGATGACCAACATGCCGATCGATTCGTAGAATGCGGTGGCCACGGCGGGAACGATGTTCATGTTGCCCGGCCCGACGCTGGTGGTCACGATCGGCAACGGCGCGGCGCGCCGCATGCGCCAGTATCCGTCCGCCATCTGCACGGCCTGGTCCTCGGCCCGCGCCGGCACGCCGCGGATATTGGTCTCGTGCACCAACTGGTCGAGCAGGGCCCAGTTGCCGTGACCGTTCACGCCGAACACGACTTCCGTCCCCATTTTCTCCAGCAGCTTCGCCAGGGCCCGCGCTACGGTAATCTGTCCCATCGTCAGCTCCTTAGCAAATTTCCCTGTCTTGCGGTCATGCGATGCCGTGAGCGGCAAACAGCGCTTTGGCCGCCGGCGTGGCCAGGTAGCGGATGAATTGCTTCGCGCCGCCGGGATTGGGCGCCGCGGTCATGGTCACCGCCACATAGTCCGTGTCGTGCTGTATCTCCGCCGGCAAGGGACCGGCTAGCTTCAAACCCTTGTCGCGGAACATCAGGATTTCGGTGATGGCGCCAAAGCCGATTTCCTTGCCCTTGCCGTTGATCAGGTGCTCCATCATCGCCGGGCCGTTGCCGTAGCGGCTCGTCTTGGCCTGGATCCGGTCGAGTATCCCCATTTCGCCCAGCATACGCTCGACGTAGAGTCCGCTCGAGGCCCGGTTGAAGACCACGGAATCGGCATCGAGCACGGCATACTTGAGCGCGCCCGCGCTGGATATGTCCGGCACCGGCGCACTCTTGCGCATCACGATACCGATGCCGACGCGCCCGACCTGCACGCGCCCCTGCCCGGCAACCTTCCGGTCCCGCGCGAAATCATCGACCGCCTCACGCGTCGCAATCACGACGTCGGCCGCTTCTCCACCAGCTATGCGCTTGCGGATCACAGGCGTCGTCGCCCACGTAATCCTGACATCGTCTCCGCTTTGCCCGCGGTAAACCTCGGCGGCGTCGATCAGCCCGGGCTCGATCGCGCCCGCGCTGAGGACATGGATTTCGGCAGTCACTGGGTGAATATCGTCTTGCAGGTCGGCAGGTCGCGGACGGCGGGCAGCTGGTCGACGCCCTGCAGCAGCTCGAACAGGTGCCGCGCCTCCTTCTCGGTATGGGTCTTCTTCGTGCAATCCACGAACTTGGTCCAGAGCTCGTCCGGGTCCATGGGATCGTAGGCATGGCCGCGGATATGCGCGATCTCGCCGCTGTCCAGCACCTCGCCGTTTTTGAGCTTGATCACCACCCGCTCCGTCGGCGAGTGGGCCGGGTCGCGGGTGTCGAATGCTTCCACTGGAACCAACTGCACTTTCGGGAAGAACGCCTGGATATCCTTGCGTTGCACGGTGGCATCGGTGAAAACGTCCACGCTCATGCGCCCGAGTATGACGGCGGCGGCCATCGCGAACGGTTCGCTGAACTTGGCTTCGAGCCCGGTCTGCGGATTTTGGTTGGCAAGCACGACCACCTGCCCTATTCCCATGGTGACCTCGATGGCGGCGATAGCGTCGGGCCCCAGCTTGCGCCCGGCCAGCATCTTCACTGCGGTGTCGAAGGAGCGGTGCGTGAAATAGCAGGACGCGTACTTCTTGACGCAGAGCGACTGCCAGGGAAGGTACCATTCCTTGCCGACTTTCGCCGGCGACTCGCGATCGGCGCTGGACGGCGAGAATGCATTGAGAAATCCCTGCGCATTCTCCAGCGTGTCGCGTCCCGCCGTCATGCCGGCGGCGGCCAGGCGCGCCGACGACAACCCGTTACGGGCGGCGAGACCGGCATGGTACGGCTTGGTCATGGTTCCAAAGTTCGGCGCGAGGCCGCCGGCGTGGCTGGCCGCAATCGCGAGAGCCGCGGCGGCGCGCTCGGCAGGAAGACGATGCAGCACTGCCGCGGCCGCAGCTGCGGCGACCACGCCGAACACCGCGGTCGGGTGCCAGCCCTTCTTGTGGTGGCTGGTGTCACGCCGGATCAACTCGGCCCAGACTTCGTATCCCGCGACGTAGGCCGTGACGAGATCGCGGCCGCTGGAACCCAGTTTTTCACCCTCGGCCAGTATGGCCGGAACCAGCACCGTGCTCGGGTGCCCGGTGAGAGAATGGTCGTCGTAGTCGAGCGCGTGTCCCGCGGCTCCGCCCACCAGCGCCGCGTCGGGCGCCGAAACGGTGATCGGCGATAAACACATCCGCGCTTCGCGCCTGCCCCCGAATTCAACCAGCGTGCGCCGCACGATGTCGACGACGGGCTCCGTGATGCCGACCATGATCACGCCGACGGTATCGGTGAACGCATTCCTGACGAGCGGCAACGTGCTCGCCGGCAGCTGCTCATACTGGATGTTCTCGAGGAACCGGCCCAGCTCGGCCGTCAATCCGCTCATGATCGAACTCCTAGCAGCCTGTCGGACTTAGGTGTCCGACAGGCTGCTAACAGCAAAACCGCCCGCAAATGTCGAATGAAACCCAGGGTAACGGCCCCGATTGGCCTCCGATGGGCACGCGCGTAGGCTGGAAATGAGGGTTTCACTGTCATTGACTCCCGTGATCGTGCGGGCGGTTTTGCATAAGGAGTTTGTCCGACCTAAACCCGACAAACTCCTAGGGGCTGCAGTGCTGAACGGCACCCGCAGGGCATAGCAAAACTGGCGTCGCCCCGCGAGGATCAGATTGACAATTTATTTCAAATAGTAGGAGACTTTAACAATCGCGTCAATGCACTAGAATCCCCTCATTACCGACTCTTAACGCGCCCGGACTACCCACCTGGAGGAGCCCATGAAGAACCGTTTTCTTCGCTTGCTTGGATCAACGCTGTTGGCAGGCTGCGCGCTGGCAGCCGGTTCGGCAGCCGCGCAGGATTTCCCCAACCGCCCGATCCGGATGATCATCCCCTACGGGCCCGGCGGCGTCACCGACATCACGGCGCGCATCATCGCACCGGCGATGTCGGAGGACCTCGGCCAGCAGGTCATCGTCGAAAACCGTCCAGGCGGCGCGGCGATCCCGGGCTTCGACCTGGTCGCCAAGGCGAAACCCGACGGCTATACCATCGTCGCCGCCACCACCGCCCTCGCCGCCCAGCCCATCCTTTTCCGCAAGCTGCCGTACCAGGCGGACAAGGATTTCGCGCCGATCAGCCTGGTCATCGTGGTGCCCACCATTCTCGTCATACACCCGTCGATTCCTGCCCGTAACGTGAAAGAGCTCATCGCGCTCGCGAAATCCAAGCCGGGCGCGCTCAACTACGGCTCCGCCGGCAACGGCAGCGACAACCATCTCACGGCGGAAGTGTTCAAGCACGCCGCCAGGATCGACGCCCTGCACGTCCCGTACAAGGGCGGCGGCGCCGTCATGATCGACCTCGTTGCCGGACAGGTCGCGTTCGTGTTCTCGCCGGTTCCTACCGCCCATTCTTACGTCTCGAGCGGACGGTTGAGGGCGCTGGCGGTGAGCGGGTCGAAACGCAACGCCGCTTTCCCCGACGTGCCGACCGTAGCCGAGACCCTGCCGGGTTTCAACGTGAACGCATGGCTCGGGCTCTTCGGGCCCGGGGGCATGCCCGCGAATGCCACCGACCGTCTCTATGCCGCCACCGCCAAAGCGCTCCAGCGCCCCGAGGTATCGAAACGTCTGACCGCGATGGGCGCCGAGGTCGTCGGCGGCACGCCCGCCCAGATGGGCGCTCACCTGAAGAGCGAGATGGACCGCTGGGTCAAGCTCGCCAGGGAAGTGAAATTCGAATTGGCGGACTGATTGATACAGGCCTCCGAGGAAACATAATGTCAACAAGCTGGAAACCGTTGCTGGGCGTCACGCTCAGTGTTGCCATCGGCGCCACGGCAGCCGGCGGCCCACATGCCGCGCGGGCGGCGGAATCGGCTCAGGCGTACCCGAGCAAGCCGATCCGCATCGTCGTCGGTTTTACGCCGGGCGGCGTGGCGGACATTGCAGCGCGCGTCGTTGCGACGAAGCTCGCCGAGAACTGGAAGCAGCAGGTCGTGGTGGATAACCGGCCGGGGGCCGGCAGTGCGATTGGAACCGCGATCGTCGCCGCATCGGAGCCCAACGGCTACACGATGATCTCGGTTTCAGCCGCACACGCCATCATTCCCGCCCTGTATTCCAAGCTGCCCTTCGACAGCGAACGCGACTTTGCCGGAGTGGCCGTCACGTGCACCGGACCGCTGCTGCTGATCGCGTCGTCGTCGTCCGGCGTGAGATCGGTGAAGGACCTCATCGCGCTCGCCACAGCCAAGCCCGGCCAGTTCAATTTCGCATCCGCCGGCGTCGGCAGCGCCACGCACTTCGCGATGGAGGTGTTCAATAGCAAGGCAGGCGTCAACATCGTGCACGTGCCCTACAAGGGCGTGCCCGAGGCGTTGACCGACACCATGACCGGGCGCGTGCAGTTGTTCGTCTCGCCGCTGATCAACGCGATACCCCAGGTCAAAGGCGGCAAAGTGGTGGCGCTAGGCGTCACCACCACGTTCCGCAGCGCCCTGCTGCCCGACGTGCCGACCATCGCCGAGTCCGGGCTGCCCGGATATCGCGCCGAGTCGTGGCACGGACTGCTCGTTCCCGCGAAGACGCCGCGCGCAATCGTCGCCAAACTGCACGCGGAAATCGCGCGCATCCTCCAGCAGTCCGATGCGCGCGAGCAATTCGCGAAGCTGGGCCTCGTCAGCCCGCCGACCGCGCCGGAGGAGTTCGACAAATTCATCCGCGGCGAGATCGCCACGTACAAGGAAATCGCGCGCGCGGGGAACATCAAGGCGGATTGACAAGGAGATCCGATGCCCAAAGGCATCCGCATCCACGCGCTCGGCGGACCGGAAGTCCTGCGCTGGGAGGACATCGCCGTTCCCGCCCCCGCGGCGGGCGAGCTGCAGATCCGGCACACGGCGGTCGGGCTGAACTACATCGACGTCTATCACCGCACCGGGATCTACCCGATCAAGCTGCCAGCCATCATCGGCAGCGAGGCCGTGGGCATTGTGGAAGCGGTCGGCCCGGGCGTAGCCGAATTCAAGCCGGGCGACCGTGTCACTTACGCGCCGGTCATCGGCGCTGACTGCGAGATCCGGAACCTGCCCGCGGACCGTGCCATCCCCGTGCCCGCCGGCATTCGCGACGAAGAAGTCGCCGGGATGATGCTGAAGGGCATGACGGCGCGCGCCCTGCTGCGCCGCGCCTACCCGGTCAGGAAAGGCGACACGGTGCTGGTGCACGCCGCTGCCGGCGGTGTCGGCCTCATCCTGTGCCAGTGGGCGAAGAGCCTGGGCGCAACCGTGCTGGGCACGGTGGGCAGCGAGGAGAAAGCTGCGCTGGCTGCCGCCAACGGCTGCAGCCACACGATTCTTTACCGAAAGGCGGATTTCGTCGCGGCCGTCAAGGACATCACGCAAGGCGAAGGCGTGCAGGCGGTATTCGACGGCGTCGGCAAGGACACTTTCGTGAAGTCGCTGCAGTGCCTGGCGCCGTTCGGCACGATCGTCAGCTTCGGACAGGCATCGGGCCACGTCGAGCCTTTCGACATCGTGCTGCTGCGGGAGAAAGCGGCTTACGCCACGCGCGCCTCGCTCGCGGTGCACGTCACGAAGCGGGCCGACCTGCTCGCGTCGGCGAACGACTTGTTCGACGTGGTCAAGCGCGGGGCCGTAAAGATCTCGGTCCGGCGCCGTTACGCGCTAGCCGACGCCGCCCAGGCGCACCGGGATCTCGAGGGGCGCAATACGGAAGGATCGTCCGTTCTCATCCCATGACGAGGCCCCATAACCCAGCCAGCTTGGCTATTATTCGGGGTGGACGAGCCCGGTCTTGATCAGCTTGTTCAGCTTCGCTGCCTCGGTCTTGATGAACGCGCTGAAGTCCTGGGGGGTGCCGCCTCCGATTTCATACCCCAGTTGATCAAGTCTTTCCCTCACATCGGCCAACTCGAGCGCCTTGTTGACCTCGCGATTGAGCTTGTCGATGACGGCGCGGGGCGTCTTCGCGGGGGCCACCATACCGAACCACGTGGTCGCTTCGGCGCCTTTGATTCCCTGTTCAGCCAGCGTAGGCACGTTCGGGAGCGCCGCCTGCCGCTTGGTGCCGGCATTGGCGAGGACCTTCACCCGCCCGGCCTTGATGTGCCCGTATCCAGTGGCAAGAGTGGTATACATGAGCTGGATCTGGCCGCCGATGACGTCGCTTAGTGCTGGAGCAGCACCCTTGTACGGCACGTGGGTTACCTTTACGCCCGTCGCCGCCTGGAACAGCGCGAGCCCGATATGCAGGCTGCTTCCGTTGCCCGAAGAGCCCCAGTTGAGCTTGCCGGGATTGGCTTTAGCGTAGTCCACCAGTTCCCCGGCGTTGTTTGGCGGAAACGCGAGGTTGGCGTAGAGGATGAGCGGCGTATAGCCCATAGAGACGACGGGCTCGAAGTCGGCTATGCGGTAGCCGAGGTTCTTGCGCAGCAAGGGGTTGTTTACACTGGGCCCGGGGTTCGCCAGCAGCAGCGTGTAGCCGTCCGGCGCCGCGCTGGCCACCACCTTCCCGCTCACGGAGCCGCCCGCACCGGGCCGGTTGTCGAGCACGAACTGCTGCCCCAGGGCGTCGCTCAGCTTCTGCCCCACCTGGCGGGCAATGATGTCGGTGGAGCCGCCGGGCGGGAAGGGTACCACCCAACGGACGGGCTTGTTCGGATAGCTCGCGACCGCGCCGCCTTTCGTAGCCTGTGCCATCGTAGCTGTGCTTGCTGCACACAGTAACAGCGCCGCACATACCAGATCCAGACGATGAACGGTCTTCATCTCCTCCTCCTCCGGTCGCCCAGCTTCCCGTTCTCGGGGCGCTGTTCCACCGTTGATAACGTAACCTATTTTTCGCGTACCAGTCGCAAGTATCACCCGACTGCCCTCGCAGGCAGATCCACCCCGTGCTTGCCGGAGCGGATGCGCTCGGTCGATTCCCCCGCGGCTTTCATGACGGCCTGGGCGAGCGCCGGGAACTTCGAGCTGTCCGCGATCGACGCGGACATGGCGAGGCCCAAGCTGCCCAGCACGTTGCCGGCCCGGTTGAACAAGGGCGCGGCGATGCCGACGATGCCCGGCGAAAATTCCCCGGTGGTCAGGCAGTAACCATCCTGGCGGATCTGGCGCAGCGTTTTCCTGAAGCTCTCCCAGTCGGCGCCAAGTCCCGCCGCCGCGATGCGCTTGCGGTGCCGGGCAAACAGGCTACGCAGCTGGTGGGCGGGCAGATTGGCGAGGATCACCTTGGACGCGGCGCCGGTAAATAACGACCGTTTCTGGCCGCGGCTGAACAGCCCCACCGGCGCGTCCTTGTTGAGCTCCTCGCGCACGCACATCACCGTGTCGCTGAACAGCATGCAAAGCAGCGCGTTGTGCCCGGTCCGCGCCGCGAGGTGCTGCATGGGCAGCCCGCCGGCCGTATACACCGGGTCGCTCATGCGGATCTGGTGGTCGAGTTCGATGATGCGCGGGCCCAGGATGTAGGAGCCGTTGGCGACCGGGGTCAGGAAGCCGCCGCTCTGCAATACCTTGATATAGCGATAGCAGGTCGAGCGCGAGCAGCCGGAATAGCGGATCAGATCCTCGGTGGACCACACCGGCGCCGCCAGCGTGAAGACGTCCAGCAGGCTCAGCATCTTTTCCAGGCTGTTCATGGCCCGCCTGCGCGGAACAACCGATGATCGGTCAGTCGAGCTTGAGGTTGAGATCCGCGACGACCTTTTTCCACTTCGCGATGTCGCTCTTCACGATGGCGCTGAACGCCTCCGGCGTCGTCACCACCGGTTCCGCGCCTTCCTCGGCGAGACGGGACTTCACGTCCTCGGCAGCGAGTATCTTGTGTATCTCGCCATTTAACTTGGCGACGACCGGCCTGGGCGTTTTACCCGGCGCGAACACGCCCCACCACTGTCGCGCCTCGAACCCCGGAACACCCGCCTCCGCCACTGTCGGTAGCTGGGGCACGAACGACGATCGCTTGGCCGTGGTGACGGCCAGCGCGCGCAGGCGGCCCGCCTTGACCTGGGGCAGCACCGACGGCAGGCTCCCGAACATCATCGGCACGTGGCCGCCGACCGTATCGGTGACCGCGGGCGCGATGCTCTTGTAGGGCACGTGCACGAGCTTGATCCTGGCGCCCGCCGCAAAGATCTCGGTCACGAGATGGAGGATGCTGCCGGTGCCGGACGAGGCATAGTTGAGACTGCCCGGTTTGGATTTCGCCAGCGCAATCAGGTCCTTGATCGTATTCACCGGCAGCGACGGATGCACCGTGACCAGGAACGGGCCCTCGCCGACCATGGTGACGCCGGCCAGGTCGCTCACCGGGTCGAATGGCAGCCTGGACTGGGTTGCGGCGCTCGTGGTGTATGTAACAGTCGGCAGCAGGATGGTGTGGCCGTCGGCGGCCGACTTGGCGACGACATCGGCGCCGATCATCTGGCCGGCGCCGGCACGGTTGTCCACGATTACCGGCTGCCCCCATCGCTCATGCAGCTTGGCTCCGATCAAGCGGGCGAGGATGTCGGCCGAACCCCCCGCCAGGGTCGGCACGACTATTCGGATCGGCCGGGCCGGATACTCCTGGGCCAACGCTGCGGACGTCAGTACGACAAGAAACGCTCCGCCCATCATTGCTGGAATACGCATCTTCTCTCTCCTCTGTCGTTCGTACGGCTATTGAACCACTGTGCCGCGCTATAAGCTTATCCCACTATTCTAGACATTATTAAGTCGCCCGGCTAACATGCCGGGAGACAAATGCGGCTCGCCATCCGGCGTGCCCCGCCCCTGAATCAAGCAGCTCCATGCCCAACCCAGTCAATGCGCTGACAGCGGAGAACCGCCTGGTCATCTACTCCGCCGCCGAGAAAAAATACTGCACGGGGCTGCTCGAGGGCTTCAGCGCGCGCCACCCGGGCATCGAGATCGATTTCGTCTTCGGCATCAGCGTGGCGCTGCACGAGCGCTACCTGGCGGCGCTGGCGGCGGGCAAACCGGAAGCCGACCTCCTCTGGAGCTCGGCCATGGACTTGCAGATGAGTCTCGTGCTGGCGGGCGACGCCCTGCCGCACCCGAGCCCGGAAGCGCACACCCTGCCGCAGGGCGCCGCGTACCGCGACCTGGCGTATGCCACGACGGTGGAGCCGCTCGTGACGCTGGTGAACCGCGACCGCTTCGACGTGAATCTTCCGGCCGGCTCTCTCGTCGAGCTCACCGCCGCGCTCAGGAGCGACCCGGAGCGGTTTCTGGGCCGTATCGCGTGCTATGACATCGCTGCCAATGGCCTGGGTTTCCTGGCCTTGCTGCACGAGAACCGGCGCAGCGCCGATTTCGACGCGTTCATGCAGGTCCTGGCCGCGTGCAGGCCCAAGGCGTTCGGCTCGAACCCGGCGCTCGTGGAAGAGGTGGCGAGCGGCCGCGCCGCCCTGGGCTACCATGTGCTCGCCTCGTATGCGTTGCGCGCAACGCGCTCGAATCCATCGCTGGCGATCGCCGCATCGAACTCGCCACCGCTCGCGGTTTCACGCGTGGCGTTCATCCCGCGCCGCGCCCCGCATCCGAACGCCGCCAGGCTGTTCCTGGATTATCTGCTGTCCCGGGACGGGCAGCAGCGCCTGCTGGAGGCGGGGCTGTTCCCGATACGCAGGGAACCTGGCGCCGGCGCTCCCTCCCGAACGGACGCGGTCACGCCGATCCGGATCGACCGGGACTTCGGCGACCTGCTCGACCCGCAGCGCAGGCACAAGCTGATGTCCCAGTGGCGGGTCGCAATCGCCGCCCCTCACCTGAAGTAGCACGACAGGAGACGACCCATGATCAGGACGCTCTGCTGCGCAGGCCTGTTCCTCGCGCTGTCGCCGGCGTCACAGGCGCAGCCAGCCTGGCCGGACAAGCCGCTCCGCATCATCGTGCCCTTCGTGCCCGGGTCGTTCACCGATCTCGCCGCGCGCGCGATGGCGGTCGAGTTGACCGGGCAGTTCGGCCAGCAGGTGATCGTCGATAACCGCACGGGCGCCGGCGGCACGATCGGGACCGAGACCGTGGCGCGCGCCACGCCGGATGGCCATACCCTGCTGTTCTTCACCAACTCCTTCACGACCGCTCCGGGACTGTACGCCAGGCTGCCCTACGACCCGGTGAAGAACTTCGCCCACGTGAGCCTGGTCGCCGAGTCGCCCTCGATCCTGCTGTTGCGCCTGCAGGCGCCCGCGAAAACGGTCAAGGAGCTGGTGGACCTCGCCCGTTCCAGGCCGGGGGAACTCACCTTCGGCTCCGGCGGCCAGGGTTCCTCGGCCCATCTCGCGATGGAGCTGTTCCTTCATATCACCGGAATCAAAATGCTCCACGTCCCGTTCAAGGGCGTGGCGACTTCGGTCATCGAAGTCGCGGCCGGACGCATAGACAGCTCGATCGCAAGTCTCGCCAGCGGCGTGGCGCAGGTGAGCGCAGGCAAAATCCAGGGGCTCGGCGTGACCGGCAAGGAACGCAGCCCCTTGCTGCCGGGGGTCCCGACTTTTGCCGAGGCGGGCTACCCCCGCTACGACATGTCCTACTGGTGGGCCATCGGCGCGCCTGCCGGGACGCCGTCACGGGTTGTATCCCGTTTGAACCGGGAAATCGCGCGGGCCGCGGACACGCCCAAGCTGAAGGAACTCTTCCTCAGCCAGGGCGCGCGCGCGGTCACGAGCTCACCGGCCGAGCTTGCGCGCCGCGTCAACGAGGAAACCCGGACCTGGAAGGACTTGATCGTCAAGGCCGGCGTCAAGCCGGAATGAAATTGCGCAGGCTACCGATTAATATTCCCTCAGCAGGAGACTCTCCATGATCAGGACATTATTCTGCACGGCACTGCTCCTTTCGCTGTCCCCGCTATTGCACGCGCAACCCTGGCCGGGCAAGCCGCTGCGCATCGTCGTGCCCTTCGCGCCCGGGTCGTTCACCGACGTGGCCGCTCGCGCGATGGCGGTCGAGCTGACCGGGCAGCTGGGCCAGCAGGTGATCGTTGAAAACCGCACCGGCGCCGGCGGCACGATCGGCACCGAGGCGGTGGCCCGCGCGGCGCCCGACGGCTACACCCTGCTCCTGTCGGACAATTCCTTCACGATTTCACCGGGACTTTACGCGAAGCTGCCCTACGATCCGCTGAAGGACTTCATCCACGTGAGCCAGATCGCTGAATCGCCATCGATGATGGTCGGGCGCCTCAAGCTGCCCGGGAAAACGCTCAAGGAGCTCGTGAATCTCGCTCGCGCGAAGCCGGGGGAACTCACTTTCGGCTCCGGCGGCCAGGGTTCATCGGCCCATCTCGCGATGGAGCTGTTCCTCAACGTCGCCGGGGTCAAGATGCTCCACGTCCCCTTCAAGGGCGTGGCAGCATCGCTCGTCGAAGTGGTGGCGGACCGTATCGACGTTTCGATCGCCAGCCTCGCCAGCGGGGCGCCGCACGTCATCAACGAGCGGGCCCAAGGGCTCGGCGTATCCGGCAAGGAGCGTAGTTCGCTGCTCCCCGGGGTGCCGACATTCGCCGAGGCCGGCTTCCCGGGCTACAACATGTCTTACTGGTGGGGCATCGCCTCGCCCGCCGGGACGGCG
>CAYYZZ010000028.1:0-3235 GCA_964476235.1 uncultured Streptomycetaceae bacterium
AGGTGGTGTGGCAGAAGGACGGCATGTTCTATCCCGACAGCCTGGTCGGCATCGACTCCCACACCACGATGGTCAACGGCTTGGGCGTGCTGGGCTGGGGCGTGGGCGGCATCGAGGCCGAGGCCGCCATGCTGGGCCAGCCGATGTACTTCCTCGAGCCCGATGTCGTCGGCGTGCACCTGACCGGCAAGTTGAACGACGGCGTGACCGCCACCGATCTCGTGCTGAAGATCGTGCACCTGCTGCGCGAGAAAAAAGTCGTCGGCAAGTTCGTCGAGTTCTTCGGCGAGGGCGCGGCGTCGCTGCCGGTGCCGGACCGCGCCACGATCGGCAACATGTCGCCGGAATACGGCGCGACCTGCGGCTACTTCCCGGTTGACGACGTTTCCTGCGAGTTCCTCAAGATGACGGGGCGCGGCAACATCGTGCCGGCCGTCAAGGCTTACTGGCAGGCGCAGGGCATGTATGGCATGCCCAAGGATGGCGATATCGACTACAGCGATGTCGTCGAGCTCGACCTCTCTACGGTCAAGCCGGCCGTGTCCGGGCCGCGCCGCCCGCACGACCACCTCGATCTGCCCGAGATCGGGAGCAAGTACCGCGAACTGATGGGCAAGGCGTTCACCGACGGCGGCTACGGCAAGGCCAGCGAGATGGACAAGCGGGTCCCAACCAGCCAGTCGGGCGTCGACGTCGGTCACGGCGACGTGCTGATCTCGGCCATCACCTCCTGCACCAACACCTCCAACCCCGGCGTGCTGCTGGGCGCGGGTCTCCTCGCCAAGAAGGCCGTCGAGAAAGGCCTGAAGCCCCACTCCCGGGTGAAAACGTCGATCGGACCGGGCTCGCTCGCCGTGACCGAGTACCTGAAGAACTCGGGGCTGCTCCCCTATCTCGAGCAACTCGGCTATTACGTCTCGGGCTACGGCTGCACCACCTGTATCGGCAATTCCGGTCCGCTCGACGGACATATCGACGAGGCGGTGTGCAAGAACGACATCGTGGCGGCGGCGGTGCTGTCGGGCAACCGCAACTTCGAGGCGCGCATCCACCAGAACATACGGGCGAACTTCCTGATGAGCCCGCCGCTGGTGGTGGCGTTCGGACTTGCCGGAACGATCAACATCGACATGTCGAAGGACCCTCTCGGCACCGGCAAGGACGGCAAGCCGGTCTACCTCAAGGATATCTGGCCATCGACCCAGGAAATCGGCGCGGTCATGAAGTTCGCGACCGACCCCGAGATGTACCGCAAGCTGTTCTCCGCCTTCGGGGAAGGCAACCCGATGTGGGACGAGATCCCCTCCTCGGCCGGCGCCACCTACCAGTGGGACGAGAAATCGACCTACGTCCGGCTGCCGCCCTACTTCGAAGGGTTCTCGATGAAGCCGGGCAAGGTCAGCGACGTCAAGGGCGCGCGCGTGCTCGGCATCTTCGGCGACGCGATCACCACCGACCATATCAGCCCCGCTGGCGGCATCCGCGCCACCTCCCCCGCGGGCAAGTACCTGCAGGAGCACGGCGTTGCGGTCGCTGATTTCAACACCTACGGCGCGCGCCGCGGCAACCACGAGGTCATGTTGCGCGGCACCTTCGCCAACATCCGCATCAAGAACCTGATGTTGCCCGGCACCGAGGGCGGCATCACCATCCACTACCCTTCCGGCGAGCAGACCAGCATCTACGAAGCCGCCATGCGCTACAAGAACGACGGCGTGCCGTCGGTGGTGTTCGGCGGCGACGAGTACGGCCAGGGCTCCTCGCGCGACTGGGCGGCGAAAGGCCCGCAGCTGCTGGGCGTCAAGGCGTGCGTCGTGCGCAATTTCGAGCGCATCCACCGCGCCAACCTCGTGTTCATGGGCGTGCTGCCGCTCGAGTTCAAGCCGGGCACGACCGTGCAGACGCTCAATCTCGACGGCTCGGAAGTCATCGACATCACCGGCATCGAGAAAGGCATCACGCCGATGCAGGACGTCACCATGACGATCACGCGCAAGGACGGCAAGCAGGAGAGCGTGCCGCTGACGCTCCGCATCGACACGCCGATCGAGGTGGACTATTACCAGCACGGCGGCATACTGCCGTACGTCTTACGGGAGCTGATCGCCGCCGCGTAAGCCGCACGGCGCAGGATTTACGAGCGCAGACAAGCTGCGCAGGTGCTGCGAGAGCTCATCGCCGCCGCATAAACCAGTCAGGCTACGGCCGGCGTCTTACCCGGCTCCGGCTATCGCGCAGGCCGATGCTCACTAGGCATCGGCCTGTTTTTTGGTCGCGCCCTCGCGCTTTACTGGCCCGGGACCAGGAGCATCTTGACCAGATCCCCGCTTCCCGCGTCGACCAGGGCGGCGCCCCACCCGCGGCTGGTGCGCAACGGCAGGTACCGGACATCCGATTCCTTGCGCCCGGAATCGGCGAGGTACTGCTCGATGATCCTGGCGATTTCCGGTTCGCTCCGCCGCACTTGCTCCAGGGGACGGCTCCTGGCCAGCGCTTTCTGCTGGTACTCGGCATAGGGAACGTAGTACTTGGGAAAGTGCCGCATGTCCCTGCCCTTCTCGATCGCCAGGTACAGGAGTTCCTGCAGCTCCTTCTGGTCGGAGGGCGGCTCGACCGCGACCAGCATCGGCCCCGTGAGAGGAAGCCGCCGGAATTCGGCGCGGCGCGCCTGCTGCATGTCGGCGGGGGCCAGCTCGACTGCACTCACGATTTCGAACTGGTCTTTGACGAAAACGATGAACGCCGGCCGCACCTCGGATACCACGTAGCAACCGTAGATCAGTGCGCTGGACTGGAGGACCGCGATCGTCCAAAGATCGAATCGCAGGCCGGGCTTGCCGGACTTGAAGATCACGAGCGTGATCAACGGCCCGATCACCACGTCCACCCCGACCAGGATGAACAGCAGGCCGCTGCCACCCTCCGCTTCGAACAGCGGCGGCGGGTACCACACCATGAGCATCACCGCGAGAACCGCCGTTGCGATGGCGGCGCTGATGGCCAGGTGCGCCCCGGAGGCCTGCCAGCGTGTCAATCCTTTTCGAGTTGTAGCGGAAACGCTCATCAAACCGGGAATTCAGCCGCATCGATGCCGGCCTCAATTGTAATGTCACTATCGCGGCCTTGAACAGGGGTACGGGCGCGCGGATGCCCGGTCACGGTACAATGCCCCCTGAGTGACCATTCATGCTTAAAGCTGCCGGTAAACCGCCCGCGCATACGGCCGTTCTCGACC
>CAYYZZ010000028.1:3335-12392 GCA_964476235.1 uncultured Streptomycetaceae bacterium
CCATTCATGCTTAAAGCTGCCGGTAAACCGCCCGCGCATACGGCCGTTCTCGACCGCATCACCAAGGTCGTCGGTTCTCAGGGACTGATCACCGATCCGCGCGACCTCGAGCCCTATACCGTGGACTGGCGCGGTTATTACCGCGGCGCCACGCCCGCGGTGGTGCGTCCCGCCAGCTCCGCGGAGGTTGCCTCGGTGGTCGGGATCTGCGCCGAAACACGCACGGCCATCGTGCCGCAAGGAGGCAACACCGGCATGTGCGGCGCATCGGTGCCGCATGCGGAAGGCGGCGAGATTGTGCTGAGCCTCGCCCGCATGAACCGCATACTGGAAGTCGATGCGCTCAACAACACGATCAGCGTCGAGGCCGGCTGCATACTCGCCAACATCCAGCAGGCGGCGCGCGATGCCGGCCGCCTGTTTCCGCTGTCCCTCGGCGCGGAAGGCAGCTGCCAGATCGGCGGCAACCTCTCGACCAACGCGGGCGGGGTGAACGTCCTGCGTTACGGCAACACGCGCGACCTCGTGCTGGGCATGGAGGCCGTGCTGCCCGACGGCCGCCTGTGGGACGGCATGCGCGGCCTGCGCAAGAACAACACCGGCTACGACCTCAAGCAGGTCTTCATCGGCGCGGAAGGCACGCTGGGCATCATCACCGCGGCCGTGCTGAAACTGTTCCCCCTGCCCCGCTCCACCGCCACGGCGTGGGCCTCCGTGCCCTCGCCGGAAGCCGCGCTGGAGCTGCTGGCGCTGCTGCGGCAGCACTGCGGCGACCGGGTGACGGCCTTCGAGCTGATCTCGCGGAACTGTCTCGAGCTCGTGCTGCGCCATATCCCGGGCACTCGCGATCCCCTGCCCTCGCCGTACCGGTGGTACGTTCTGACCGACCTCGGCGACGCCCGTGAAAGCGGGGTGCGGGAAGAGCTGGAGCAGGCTTTTGCCGCAGCCTTGCAGCAAGGACTCGTGGCTGACGTGGTCATGCCGGAAAACCAGTCCCAGACCCAGGCGCTGTGGAAAATACGCGAGACCATCCCCGAGGCCGCGCGTGCGGAAACCGGCATGCTCTACCGGCACGACATCGCGATCGCGGTGAGCCGCGTCCCGGCATTCATCGAGGAGGCCCAGGCTGCATTGCAGGCGCGGTTTCCCGGGGTGAACGTGATCTGTTTCGGCCACTTGGGTGACGGCAACCTCCATTACAACGCCTTTGTGCCCGGACGCCGGCGCGAGGACGCCTCGGCACGCGAGGCCCAGGACGTCACCCAGGTCGTCTACGACATCGTGGCCCGCTACCACGGCAGCTTCAGCGCCGAGCACGGCATCGGCCAGTCCAAGCTCGCGGAAATGGGCCGGTACAAGAACGGCGTGGAACTCGAGATGATGCGCACGCTCAAAGCTGCGTTCGATCCTCTCAATATCATGAATCCCGGGAAGGTGCTGCCCGAGGGATGAGGGCTGAGAAGATTGCAGTTTGCAGTGGGCAGTTTGCAGCTACTGCCAACTGACGGCTGCCAACTGACAACTGTGGGCTCGAATTACGACTCACGCTTTCCCCGAGGATGAAGAGATGACCGATAAAATAGAGAAACCCGACGCAGAATGGAAAAAGCAGCTGACGCCTGAGCAGTATCACGTGGCGCGAGAAAAAGGCACGGAAGGCGCGTTCACCGGCGCCTACTGTGACAACCACGACAAGGGCGTCTACCGCTGCGTGTGCTGCGGGGCCGAGCTGTTCAGCTCCGAGCACAAGTTCGACTCCGGATCGGGCTGGCCGAGCTTCTGGCAGCCGTCGAAAAAGGATAATGTTGCGGTCGAGGACGACCACGGCTACGGCATGCATCGAACGGAGACGCACTGCAGCCAGTGCGACGCGCATCTCGGCCACGTGTTCGAGGACGGCCCCCAGCCCACCGGCCTGCGCTACTGCATCAACTCCGCCTCGCTCAAATTTGAGAAAAAATGAACGGCGCGCCATAATCGCGCCGTTCATAATGGACTGCACTACTCCAAAGCGGCATAATACGCGCCCATGAAATTCCTGTACGACATCTTTCCGGTCGTCCTGTTTTTCGTTGCCTTCAAGTTCTACGACATATACGTCGCGACGGCTGTGGCAATCGCGGCGACTTTCGCGCAGATCGGCTGGCTCTGGCTGCGCCGGCGCAAGATCGAGAACATGCTGTGGGTGAGCCTCGCGGTGATCGTGATATTCGGGAGCGCCACGCTGGCGCTGCAGAACGAGACGTTCATCAAGTGGAAGCCGACCGTGCTCTACTGGCTGTTTGCCGTTGCGCTGGCGATAGCGGCGCTGGGATTCAAAAAGAACCTGATCCGCGCCATGATGGGAGCGCAGGTGACGCTGCCCGAGGCGGTATGGGGCAAGCTGCTTGCCAGCTGGATCGCCTTCTTCGCGGTGATGGGAGCGCTGAATCTCTTCGTCGCCTTCAATTACTCCACCGACGATTGGGTCAATTTCAAGCTGTTCGGCGGCATCGGCCTCATGTTGGTGTTCGTGGTGCTGCAGGCGGTGATGCTGGCGCGCTACATCGACGAAAAGAAGGCGGACTAAGAGCCCCTGACATGGGAAATATTGCCTGCGCCTCGTTTCGCGCCATCGTCAATTCTGGCTCGCACCGCACGCGCGTTTCATCATGCCAGGGGCTCTCATGACCGTGGCCGAGCGGATCCAGGAGAAGCTCGCGGCCCTCGCGCCCGAGTCGCTCGAGATCCTGGACGAATCGGGCAAGCACGCCGGCCATGAAGGCGCTCGGGCCGGTGGCGGCCACTACCAGCTGGTCATCGTGTCACGGCAATTCGCCGGCAAGCCGATCCAGCTGCGTCACCGCATGGTCTACGATGCGCTGGGGCCGATGATGAAAAAGGAAATCCACGCGCTGGCGATCAAGGCCTACGCGCCGGGTGAAATCTGATTACTTATCCCAAAAGGAAACACCGATGAAGTCATGCATCTCCGCACTCTTTCTCGCGCTACTCGCCACCGGAACGATCGCCTATGCGCAGGACGGCCCGATCCGGGTCAACGGCGTGACGATTCCGCAGCAGCGTGTGGAATTCTTCGTGCGCAACCTCGTCTCGCAGGGCCGGCCCGATACGCCCGAGTTGCGCAATGCGGTACGCCAGGAACTCGTCGACCGGGAACTGCTGGCCCAGGAAGCCGCCCGCCGCGGCATGGCAAAGAACGCGGAGGTCGCAAACGAGATCGAAATGGCCAGACAGAGCATCCTGATTCGCGCCGTCGTGCAGGATGCCGCCCGGGCAACGCCCAACACCGAGGATGCGACCCGGAAAGAGTACGAGCGGATCAAGAGCCAGCTAGGCTCGCGGGAATACAAGGCGCGTCACATCCTGGTGGACAAGGAAGACGAGGCCAGGGAAATCATCGCCCAGATCAGGAAAGGCGGCAGCTTCGAAAAACTGGCCGCCGAGAGGTCGAAGGACCCCGGCAGCAAGGTGCGCGGGGGCGACCTCGACTGGAGCGGCCCCGATAATTACGTCAAGCCGTTCGGGGATGCCCTCGCCAAGCTCAAGAAAGGCCAGATGACCGATGCGCCGGTGCAGACCCAGTTTGGCTGGCACATCATCCGCCTGGACGACGAGCGGGCGCGCAAGATACCCCCTTATGAAGAGGTCAAGAACAACTTGCAGCAGCAGCTGCAGCAGCAGGCGCAAAAGCTGGCCTTCGAGAAGCTCATCACCGATCTGCGCGCCAAGGCCAAGATTGAGTGATAGGTGATAGGTGATGGATAAGTTGGCAGTTGGCAGCCGTCAGTTGGCAGTAACTGCAAACTGCCCACTGCAAACTGCAAACTATTATCCTTCCGCTACCCCACCCATTTCCTTGCATTCCTGAACATCCTCATCCAGGGACCGTCCTCATCCCAGCCATCGGGACGCCAGGAATTCTGCACGGCGCGGAACACGCGCTCGGGATGCGGCATGAGGATGGTGAAACGGCCATCCGGCGTGGTCAGGCCGGTAATGCCGGCCGGCGAGCCATTGGGGTTGCAGGGATACGTTTCCGTCACTGCCCCGCGATTGTCGACGAAACGCAGGGCGACCAGCGCCTCTGCGGCCTTGCGCGCCGCGGGGCCGCTGAATTCAGCGTAGCCCTCACCGTGTGAAACCACGATCGGCACGCGGCTCCCCGCCATGCCGTCGAAGAACAGCGAGGGCGAGCGCTGCACCTCCACCATCACGAAACGCGCCTCGAACTGTTCCGACTTGTTGCGCACGAAATGCGGCCAGGCTTCCGCCCCGGGTATCAGCTCGTGCAGGTTGCTCATCATCTGGCAGCCGTTGCAGATGCCGAGGGCGAAGGTGTCCGCCCGCTTGAAGAAGGTTTCGAACGCCTCGCGCGCGCGGTCATTGAACAGGATGGATTTTGCCCAGCCCTCTCCCGCTCCCAGCACGTCGCCGTAGGAAAACCCGCCGCAGGCCGCAAAGCCCTTGTAGTCCTTCAGGCTCACGCGGCCAGCGATGACGTCGCTCATGTGCACGTCCACCGCGGCGAATCCAGCCCGGTCGGAGGCGGCCGCCATCTCGACCTGCCCGTTGACGCCCTGCTCGCGCAGGATGGCGATGCGCGGGCGCGCTTTCCCGATGACATAAGGCGCGGCGATATCCTCACCCGGGTTGAAGGTGAGCTTCGCGTTCAGGCCCGGATCGCCCGCGTCGAGCAGGCGGTCGTATTCTTGCTGCGCGCAGTCCAGGTTGTCGCGCAGCTTCTGCATGTGCCAGGTGGTCTCCGACCACGCGCGCCGTAGGTCGGCGAGCGTCTCGCTGAGGAGTTCCTTGCCACCCGCCGAGATGCGTAGCCGCTGATCGGCAGTAATGCTGCCGATAACATGGCAGAACCCGTCCAGGCCGGTGCCGGCGCACGCCTGCTTCACCGCAGCGCTATCACCCTGCTTCACCTGAAGCACGGCGCCGAGCTCCTCATTGAACAGAAATTCGATCGCCGACTTGCCACCGGGCACTGTGTCGAACTGGAGCGTAACTCCAGCTCGACCGGCAAACGCCATCTCGCATACCGTAGCGAACAGGCCGCCATCGGAACGGTCGTGGTAAGCGAGGATTCTGCCTTCGCGATTGAGTCGCTGCACCACCCCGAAAAACGCCTTGAGCGTTGTCGCGTCCACGTCAGGTGCAACATTTCCAATTTGTTTATAGACCTGGGCGAGTGCTGATCCACCCATCCGACATAATCCGCCGCCCAGGTCTATCAGCAGCAGGACCGTGTCGCCGCTATCGGCGCGCAGTTGGGGCGTGAGCGTGCCGCGCACGTCCGCGACCGGTGCGAAGGCCGACACGATAAGCGACAGCGGCGCGGTCACTTCCTTGCGGTCGCCGTTCTCGCTCCACGTGGTCTTCATGGAGAGGCTGTCCTTGCCGACCGGTATGCTGACGCCGAGCTCCGGGCAAAGATCCATCGCGACGGCGCGCACCGTGTCGAACAATGCGGCGTCTTCGCCGGGATGGCCCGCCGCCGCCATCCAGTTGGCGGAGAGCTTGATGTCGCCCATGCCTGAAATGGGCGCCGCAGCGATATTCGTGATCGCCTCCCCCACCGCCATGCGGCCGGAGGCTTCCGGGCTCACCAGCGCGAGCGGCGTGCGCTCTCCCATCGCAAACGCTTCTCCGCGGTACGTGTTGTATCCGAGCAAGGTCACTGCGGCGTCCGCCACCGGCACCTGCCACGGGCCGACCATCTGGTCGCGCGCGGTGAGGCCGCCCACGGTGCGGTCGCCGATGGTGATAAGGAAGGTCTTGTCCGCCACGGAAGGAAGCCGCAGCACGCGGTAAGCCGCCTCGCGCAGGGCCATGCCGGCGGTTTCGAGTGGCGGCAGCTCGCGCCGGGCATGAGCCACGTTTCGCGTCATCTTCGGTGGCTTGCCGAGCAATACCGCAAGCTCCATGTCTACCGGGTTGTTGCGGAAGACGGGGTCGCTCACGACGAGCCGCCCGTCGGTGGCCGCTTCACCGACCACCGCGAACGGACAGCGCTCGCGCACGCAGATGGCACGGAAGCGCTCGAGATCGCCGGGCGCGATCGCCAGCACGTAGCGCTCCTGGGCCTCGTTGCACCAGATCTGCAGCGGCGACATGCCGGGCTCTTCGTTCGGGATCTTGCGCAAGTCGAAGCGCCCGCCGCGCTTCGCCGAGTGCACCAGCTCCGGCAGCGCGTTGGAAAGCCCTCCGGCGCCGACGTCGTGTATCGACAGGATCGGGTTCTTGTCGCCCAGGGCACAGCAGCGGTCTATCACTTCCTGGGCGCGGCGTTCGATCTCGGCGTTCCCGCGCTGCACTGAATTGAAGTCGAGATCCTCCTGATTCGTGCCGGTACCCATGCTGGAAGCCGCGCCGCCACCGAGTCCGATCAGCATGCCGGGACCGCCCAGCTGGACCAGCAGCGCGCCCTGGGGCAGCGCCTGCTTGTGCGTATGTCCTGCAGCGATATTGCCGACCCCGCCCGCGATCATGATGGGCTTGTGGTAGCCGCGCACCTCCCCGGCGACACGCTGCTCGAAGGTGCGGAAATAGCCTGCCAGGTTGGGACGGCCGAACTCGTTGTTGAAGGACGCCCCGCCGATCGGCCCCTCGAGCATAATCTGCAGCGCCGACGCGATCCGCCGCGGCCTGCCGTAGCCGCCGCGCTCCCAGGGCTGCTCGAAGCCGGGTATGGCGAGATTGGACACCGTGAACCCGGTCAGGCCGGCCTTGGGCCTGGCCCCGCGCCCGGTGGCACCTTCGTCGCGGATTTCACCGCCCGAACCCGTTGCCGCCCCGGCGAAAGGCGAGATTGCGGTCGGGTGGTTGTGCGTCTCCACTTTCATCACGATGTGTGTCAGCTCTTCGGCGTAACCGTACTCTCCATCTCCGCGCGGGTAGAACCGCGCCACCACCGCCCCTTCCATGATGGCGGCGTTGTCGGCATAGGCGACCACCGTGCCGCGGGGGTTTTTCTCGTGCGTGGTGCGGATCATCCCGAACAGCGACACGTCCTGCCCGTTCAAGGAACCGCGTTGCGGTTGGCCGTCGATCACCCAGCTCGCGTTGAAGATCTTGTGCCGGCAGTGCTCGGAATTCGCCTGCGCGAACATCATCAACTCGACGTCGGTCGGATTGCGGGCGATGCGGCCGAACTGCTCCGCGAGGTATTCGATCTCGTCTTGTGACAGCGCCAGCCCCATTTCGCGGTTGGCGCGTTCCAGCGCCGCGACACCTCCGCCCAGGATGTCCACGGACTTGAGCGGCTGGGGCTGGAAATGCTCGAACAGGCGGTCGGCATCCTCAAATGAGTCGAGTATCGTTTCCGTCATGCGGTCATGTATCAGGGGCGCCAGCGCCGCCCGCTCATCTGATGAAGGAGCCGACCTGTCGCGCGTGGAAAACCAGTACGCCACGCCGCGCTCGATGCGCTGGACGGCCTCCAGCCCGCAATGGCGCGCGATGTCGGTCGCCTTCGACGACCAGGGCGAGATGGTGCCGATGCGCGGCACCACCAGCATCAGGTCGCCGCGCGCCTCGACTGCGGCGGATTCAGGACCGTAAGTCAAAACGCGCTCGAGCCGCGCCGTTTCGTCGTTCGACAGCGCGCGTGCGAGCTGCGTGAAATGCCAGAACTCGGCCTGGATGCCGGTGACGCGGGGAACGGCGGCGGTGACGGACTGCGAGAGCTTGCTTGCGCGGAAGGCCGAGAGAGCGTTGCGTCCTCTGAGCCTCGAGATTTGCGACATGTGCGCAATCGGAGTCGCTAAAGAGATATTTTACATGAAATCCCGCCATACGGCAGCCGATGGAGCGCGCCAGTAGTGCCTCAATCTGCTTCCGCACAGAGCCGGTAACAAAATGAATCGCACGGCTGCTTAAAACCAACTCCCCTCCTTGTTAAGGAGGGGTGGATGCGGAGCAGACGGGGTGGTTGCGAAGCCGCTGGGGAGCGTCAGATCTGGGTGGCGAGTGCGTAAACCCGGGCGAGGAAATCATCCACGTCTATCTTGATTGTTTATTGTGTTTTTTTCAGCCTCTGGAACGGAGCCGCCAGCGGCTCGCCGATAAAAATACCCTGCCCGGGCATCAGCACGCTTTTCCAGTAGGCCTCGATCAGCGTCTCGCCCCGTAGGTAACGACCGATGATAATGGCCGGATGCGGAAACTTCTGCACCAGGTTGCACGGCTCGACCACCGTGCCGTAGCTGCCGGTAGCCCCTGCCTCAAGCCATCGCAACGCGCTCATCTGCCCGCTCTCCACAGGATGGCCACCGGCGGACGTCAGGTGATCGGCGATGGCACCGGGCATGAAATGCAGAGTTTCCAGCCCCTCAACCCTAGCTGCACCGATGAAGTAAAACAGCACATCCGTCTCATCGAAAAGTGCGCTTTGGTCCAGCCGCCGCACACGCACCCGCCCGCTCACTGCCTTTTCCGCCAGGGGGTACAACGCGCTGCGCACATTGCGCGCGCTGTCCGAGGTCGATAGCAAGTACGCCGTACCGGACGGGCGGGATCCATCCGACTCCACGCCGCGGTCGATCAAGGCCTTGGCGTTCTCGAACGACGCTGCAGCGATCGACATGGCCGGGCGCATCCGCAGCTGGGAGTAGGGATGACGGGTCGGCGAATTGAAGTACGGGCTGGGGCGTGTGGGTTTGCACCCGTCCGCGCAGTAAGCGGGATCGAAGCCGAAGGCGAACGCTGCCGTGATCGACATGCACTCCACGCGATACGGCGCCGTCCAGGTGATGGCGTAGGCCTGGATATGCGGCAGCGTCTGCTCGTCGACCTGGGCCTTGATCAGCTCGAACCGGGCGCGTGTCAACGTATTCTCGATGGGCGTGAAGCTCACCCGGATCACGTTCTGGAATGGAATCCGGCGCCGCTCGGCATAGTATTCGCCGATCGCGACGCTCAGCGGGTCGCGGGTATTCACGATCACGCCGAGCTGCGTGCGATCGAGCGCCGACGCCGGCCCGGGCAACGCCATGCCGGCGCAGATGGAGAAATAAATGATCGCACGTGTAAGGTTCATACGTGGGT
>CAYYZZ010000028.1:12492-15126 GCA_964476235.1 uncultured Streptomycetaceae bacterium
AACCACAAAAAACCCCGCCACTCGGGCGGGGTTGTCGTTATCTCGAGGCAACTTCCGCTTCACGCTACGTCAAGCCGGCCTCCATCGTTGACTCGTGTATCTTCACTGCCACTCCCAGCCGGTTATCGCGCTTGTGTATCTTCACTGCCACTCCCAGCCGGTTATCGCGCTCTTCAGTGCGCACGATGTTTCCCCGGCACTTGAGCACCCACTTGCCAGCAGGTGTATCAAACCCCACCTTGAAATCGATCATCTCTCCCACAGCAAGAGTGGCGGCCGTCTCGAAAAAAATCCCCGACGCACTGACATTACAAGTCAAGCCCTCGGCGTTTCCCAGATTGACGGGCAACACCGCGCAGACGCGTTCTTCACTTCTTTTATCCTGCTCACTACCCATCACGGCTGAACCCCCCGGACAAACCATGACAAGGTTACTCGCGCGTGGACGTGCGCGCGTGGGAGAGAACTCCTTTATCCGGGGGGAGGAATTGCCCCCCTTTGATGATCTATTTCTCCCATCACTAACGGGAGGAATGTCCTACTCGAGGTATAGGCGTGAATGGTGAATCGTGAAAGGTAAATCGATGTATCGACTTACGATTTACGATTCACGTTTTACGGACACAGCGAGCGTTACGGATTCGGATTTTTTGCGGCAGGCGGCTTGGTCAAGCCGTATTTATGCGCGTAGGCGAACAACTCCAGCCGGTTAGCGACGTCAAGCTTGTTGTAAATCGACGTCAAATGATTGCGCAGGGTGTACTCGCTGATATGCAGTAACTGCGCGATCACCTTGGCCCCCCCGGCATTGCTCGTCGTGACCGCGACGAGTTCCCTCTCACGGTACGTCAGGGTCGCTATTTTCGCCCGCTCCGGATCGGCTGCCTTAGCGGCGCCATCGCGGGAAAACTCGACAAAAATCCTGCCGGTGGAGGCGCGATCCAGCCACACCTGCCCAGCGTGCACTTTTTCGATCGCCGCCAGTATCGTCTCGGCCGGGGATTCTTTTTCCACCACACCGCTGGCGCCCGCCAGCACGGCATTGTCATGCGCCGATTTGTCCCGCAGCCCGGTCAGCACCAGTATCTTCGCTTTCGACCTGGCAACGAGTTTCGGTATCCCGTCCAGCCCATTTTCCTTGCCAAGATCGATGTCGAGCAGGATCACGTCGGGAGCGGCATGATCTATCAGCTTGAGGGCCTCGGTGCAGTTAAGGGCGCTACCGACCACCTGCATCGCGGGCTTGCCACTGTCGATCAACCGCTCCAGACCCCACAGGACGCTGCGGTGGTCATCAATAAGAAAAACACGGATCGGCGCGGAATCGGGTGGTCTCATGCTGATAGGCCATTTACATGGGAATGGTCACGTGGACGACAGTATAACGGTCGGTGCCTCTCGACGAAAGTTTTCCCTTTCAACGCCTGCGCCCTTTCGGAAATGGATAGCGGCATGAGTTTCGTTGCCTATCTGCAGCAGAAGGTGGGAATTCTCGCACAGGATGGTTACCAACGCGTTTTTACCGGGCTGTGGCGGCGGAGGTTGCTCAGGCTCTCCGAGATGATCTGAAATGCCTCCGCCGCCAGCGGTCCATTCAGCAGCGGGGAGATGTGGCTCGTTATCTCGACACGGATGCCGTAAAACCGCTCCAGCCGCTCGGTCTGATGCTTCACAGCCTCGACCAGGAACTGGCCGGGCATCGGGATGTTTTCCTTGAACGTAGCGGCGTAACTGCGCAGATCGTGCACCGTCATCTCTGTCATGGCGATGATCTCGGATATGCGCGTCGAGAGGACGTTGTTTTCACCCGCTTCGCGATAGAGCGCGTCGAGCGCGAGCTTGAGGCCGATGTAAGGCTGAGGCGTCGTATCGTGCTGGTCCCGCGAAATGGCGGGACCAGCATGCGCGTATCCACCGTGCCGGTGCGGGCAAAGATGCCGGACAAGCCGCTGCTGGGGGCAGGACTGACGGGCGCGGACAGGTTGTAGGTGGGGTTGTTCATTAAACAGGTTCAAGGTTCAAGGTTCAAGGAGCAAAGGCAGGTTCAAGGGACAAGGGACAAGGGACGACGTAACAAGCTTGTGGCTTATTTGCGGCTGTACCTTGGACCTTGAGCCTTGCACCTTGTACCTTGTACCTGAATTCATGTTTTGCGCGAGCGAACGGAGCGGATCAGGCTGTGAAGCATTTTTGAGATTTCCTCGACTTCTCGCAACCAACGGTCGCCCGTTTGGCAGTCTATGTGGCCGATCTCCATGCCGATGTAGATCTGCGTCCTCAGCTCACCGGCTGAGCCTTTGGCGTAATTGAGAAAGTTCGCCAGTTCCTTGTTCGATCCGCGTTCGTAGCCCTCGGCAATGTTCGAGGGAATCGAAAGTCCTGCCCTCGTAATCTGGTTGTGAAAACCAAAGTCCTTTACGCTGGATAATGATTTATATAAATCGACGCTGAGGCGAATCGCCTTCTTCCAGACTTCTAGGTCCTCGAACCGCGCCATATAGCTTGCTTGCTCTGAACTGCAGGTACAAGGTTAAAGGTACAAGGCTCAAGGCAAAAGTTCAAAGCGCGGGCGCTTTGGACCAGGTTCTCAGGAAATACCTTGTCCCTTGGCCCTTGTTCCTTGTTGTACCTTGC
>CAYYZZ010000028.1:15226-18247 GCA_964476235.1 uncultured Streptomycetaceae bacterium
CCTTGTTCCTTGCCCCTTGTACCTTGAACTCAGTAAGCATTCCGCTCCATGAAAACAACCCATGCCGTCCTGGCGATGATGTACAGATCGAGACGCAGCGACCAGTTTCGCAGGTAGTGCAGGTCGTGCTCGATGCGCGCGCTCATCTTGTCGAGCGTCTCCGTTTCGCCGCGAAAGCCGTTGACCTGCGCCCAGCCGGTGATTCCCGGCCTGACCTTGTGCCGCAGCATGTAGCCCTTGATCAGCTTGCGGTACATTTCGTTGTGCGCGACCGCATGCGGCCGCGGCCCGACGATACTCATGCGGCCTTGCAGAACGTTGAAAAACTGCGGAAACTCATCAATCGATGTCCGCCGCAGTATGCGCCCCACCGGCGTCACGCGCGCATCCTGGTGTTGCGCCTGCTTGATGGTGGCGCCGTCTTCCCATACGGTCATCGTCCGGAATTTGTAAACGATGATTTCCCTGCCATCGAGGCCATAGCGCCGCTGCCTGAAAAGCACCGGTCCCGGCGAGCTCAGCTTGACGGCGAGCGCGGTGGCCAGCAGGAGCGGCGACACCAGCGCGAGGATCAGCAGCGAAAGAACGACGTCGCTGCTGCGCTTGATCATTCCGCTGAAGCCGGTGAACGGCGTCTCGCACACCGCGACGACGGGCAAGCCGCCGACGGAGTCCATGCGCCCCTGGATCAGGTCGGTGACGAAGATGTCGGGGACGAAATAGATGGAGGCCGTGGTATCGCGCAGGGCCTCGAGCAGCGAGTGGATACGGGGCTGGGAAGCCATCGGCAGCGAAATGTAAATAAGCTCGATCTGGTTGTCCTTGGCGAACTCGGCCAGCGCCGAAATCTTGCCCAGCAGGGAATACTCGCCGCGCTCGTTGGCGCGCGCGGCGTCGCGGTCATCGAAAAAGCCGACCACGCGCACGCGCGAGTACGGGTCGGTGGCCAGGCGCCGGGCAAGCTCTATGCCCTGCGCGTTCATGCCGGCCACGATCGCGCGGCGGTGCTGGCCCTGCAGCTCGATGATTTTCGGCGCGGCCCACCGCAGCAGGAAATGCGCAGTGAGTTGGCTCGTGGGCGCCACCCACCACCAGGTCTTGAGCAATTCCAGATCGAAATACCGCAGGTAACCGGTGCCATAGCCCAGGAGGAACAGCAGGCCGGATATCGCGAGCCAGCTCAGCGCGACGTAGCGAACCACGCTCCAGGGCGATTGGGTCAAGAGAGTGGAACCCGGGAAAGTCAGTGCAAAAACGAGCAACGACAGGATCACGTAGCGTGGCGCCAGGTAGTTCTCGTACACCAGCGTCACGGCCCACAGCGACAGCGCCAGCACCAGCGGGTCGATCGAGTACTCGAGCATGTTGAGCATCTGGTCGCGCCCGACCGGCATGCGGGTGGGTTTGCGGAAGGTGACGGGGGCGGTTTGTTGCGACATTTTTGGAAAGTTTCCGTTGACGCGAGGCAGGGCGTCTTATTCTGCGTATGGATTCGAGCAGGGGAAAAACAATTTACTGCCCCTCCTTTTCAAGGCGCGATGGCCCGCAGGGCCGGGGGGCAACAGTGCGTCCTTCCACCACCCCGCTCCCATGTGGAGCACCCCTCCTCGGACAGGAGGGGAAAAACTAACTCTCAAAACAGCGCATAGCCCGCCAGATCAGCCGGTTTAAGGCTGCTGCTGACCTCAAACTTGAAGAGTGCGCTATAAATACATTGATTATATAATAGATTTAATACTAAGCCCCCTGCTACATGACTGCTGCCTATTCTAAACCTTGTTACAGCCGGTGCACCACTTCGGCACGCTGGTAGATGCAGCCAAGGCGAGCAATATCCATGCGCAAAGTCTGCCATCAAGCGTTCCTGGCGACCGCATGCGTCCTGGCGGTCGAATCCTGGGCACAAACCGCCGCCTGGGAAGAGCCCCGCTACTTCGACGTCGTGGTCGGCGGCTCTCTGAGTAACGATTCCAACCTGTTCAAGCGCCCGACCCCGGAATCCGACACGATCAGCACAGGCTACGTCGGGTTGCGCATGGACAAGTCGTACCTGCAGCAGCGCTTTCACTTCGACGTCACCGAAACCACGAACCGTTACGACAAGAATACCCAACTGAATTTCAATTCCCTCAACTACATGGGTGCATGGATCTGGAAGCTCGGCACCCGGATGAGCGGAACGATAAGCGCCAGCCGCTCGGAAACCCTGGCTCCATTCGAGTTGACATCCGGCACCCAACGCAACCTTCTCATCAGCGAAAACCGCGCTATTAATACTGATTACTGGGTCTCTGGCCCATGGTATGCGCTGGCGGGTTTCTCGCAAGCCGACCAGAAAAGCGATCAGGCGATTCAAACGCAACCGGATTTCCGTTCCGTCAGCGGAAACGCCGGGATCAGGTACGTCACGCCTTCCGGCAATTCGATTTCTGCCCTCTGGCGCTCGACCCAGGGCAACTATAGAAATCAGTTCGTTGTCCCCGTGAGCGTCACCAACAGTGATTACCGCGAGGACCAAAGCGAACTCAGTGCGATCTGGCGACTGAGTGGAAATTCCGCTGTGACCGGCCGCCTGGCCTGGCTCGAGCGTGACAACGGCGATGTAACCCGGCACGATTTTGCCGGCCCATCGACCAATATTAGCTACAACTGGACGCCGGCCGGTAGATTGAGCGTAAACGTATCGGCCAATTGGGCCACCGGCGCCTTGCAGGATCCGTCGTTCAGTTATACCTCGACCGATACGCTGTCATTCGCGCCGACTTGGCGGGCCAGCGATAAGACAAGGCTGTATTTCCGCCTCGAGCGCAGCAACTTGCAATACAAAGGCTCCGGGACCGTGCCGGCAACTGGACCGGCGCGCCGCGACACGGCTTATAACGCGCAAATAGGTCTGAATTGGACACCGATGCGCAACGTTTCGCTTGGCGCCAGGCTCCAGCGCCAGGTGGGCTCTTCGAACACTCCGGGAATCGAATACGACGCCACCATCGGCAGCGTCAACGCCGCGTTAATGTTCTA
>CAYYZZ010000029.1:0-17741 GCA_964476235.1 uncultured Streptomycetaceae bacterium
TCCTTGCAGCCGCCGCCCGCCGGCAGCAGCCCGACGCCGGCCTCGACCAGCCCGACGTAGCTCTCGAGCGTCGCCACCGCGCGGTCGCAATGCATGACGAACTCGCAGCCGCCGCCCAGCGCGAGCCCATCCACCGCAGCAACCGTCGGCACCATCGAGTATTTCAGGGCCTGCGTCGTGTCCTGGAACTGCTCGACCAGCTTCTCCACTTCGGCGAGCTTGCCCGCCATCAACTGGTCGGCGACGCCGATGCTCCGCGCCGCCTTCAGCGCCAGCGATTCGGCTTCGCGCCTGACCTGCCGGAACAGCCTGCCGAGCGCCGACGGCTTCGATGGCCTCGCGCCGCCGGCCGGCGTCTTCTTCAGGTTGGCGCCGACCGAGAACGGCGGCTCGGTCTGCCAGATGACGAGGCCCATGTAGTTGCGTTCGGCCTCCTCCAGCGCCTGCCCCACGCCGTCCAGCACGTCGTCGCCGATGGCATGCATGCGGCTCTTGAAGCTGACGATGGCGATGTCGTCGCCGGTGTGCCAGCAGCGCACGCCGTCGGTCTCGAATAGGGTCTCGCCGTACTTGACCGGCTCGCCCAGCAGGCGGTCGGGGAACGGCTGGCGGCGATAGACGGGCAGCGCGGAGCGCGGCTTGTAGGCCTTGGCAGCAGGCGCGAACGAGCCCTGCGCGCCGTGCACGCCGGTGCGGTTCGGTTCCATCGCCCAGGCCGGCAACGGCGTGCTGGTCATGCCTTTCCCGGCCGCGATATCCTCGGAGATCCACCTGGCAAGCGTGTGCCACCCGGCGGCCTGCCAGATCTCGAACGGCCCCTGGGTCCAGCCAAAGCCCCAGCGGATCGCCAGATCGAGGTCGCGCGCGTTGTCGGCAATATCGGCGAGGTGCGCGGCGCAGTAATGAAAAGCGTCGCGGTAGATGGACCACAGGAACTGCGCCTGCGGGTGGCTCGAAGCGTGCAGTTGCTCGAAGCGCGCCGCGACATCCTTGTTCTTGAGGATCTCGACCACGCCCTCATCGGCTTTCCCGTCCGACAGCCGGTATTTCTGCGTCTTGAGATCGAACACGTGGATATCGGGGCCGATCTTCTGGTACACCCCGCGCCGCGTCTTCTGGCCCAGCGCGCCCTGCTCGATCAGCTGCTTCAGCCACGCTGGCACGTCGTAGTAGCGGTGCCAGGGATCCTGGGGCAGCGTGTCCTTCATCGTATTGACGACGTGAGCGAAGGTGTCGAGCCCGACCACGTCGGCGGTGCGGAAGGTCGCGCTGCGCGCGCGTCCGATCAGCGTGCCGGTCAGCGCATCCACGACGTCGAAGCCGATGCCGAGCCGCTCGGCGTGATGGACCGTCGCCAGCATCGAGAACACGCCGACGCGGTTGGCGATGAAGTTGGGCGTGTCCTTGGCTCGGATCACCCCCTTGCCGAGCGTGGTGACCAGGAATTTCTCGAGGTCGTCGAGGATCGCGGGTTCGGTGCTGGCCGCGGGGATCAACTCGACCAGGTGCATGTAGCGCGGCGGGTTGAAGAAATGCACCCCGCAGAATCTTTTCCGAAGACCCTCCGGAAAAGATTCTGACAATTTATTGATGGATAAACCCGAGGTATTGCTCGCGAATATTGCGTGCTCACCGATATACGGAACCACTTTCCGGTACAGGTCGGCCTTCCAGTCCATGCGCTCGGAGATCGCCTCGATCACGAGGTCGCACTCCTTCAGCTGCTCGAGGTGCTGCGCGTAATTCGCCGCCTGTATGAAATCCGCCCTCGATTTGACCGCCAGCGGGCTGGGCTCGAGCTTCTTCAGATTCTCGATCGCCTTCAGCACGTTGCCGTTGGGATCTCCCTCTTTCGCGGGCAGTTCGTAGAGGACGACGGAGACGTTCGAATTGGCCAGGTGCGCGGCGATCTGCGCGCCCATCACGCCGGCGCCGAGCACGGCGGCCTTGCGCACGACAAAGGGGGAAGCGGCAGGCATCTCACCACCTCGATAGGAACGAAGATTCTAGCACGCTCGCCAGGGCAGGAAATAAAAAAGCCGGGCGGGTTCGCCCGGCTTCTTCTTGCTGCCCGCTCCGTCAGAAGGAGTGGGAGTACTGGACGGAGAAGATGTCGGCCTTGTTTTCGAAGCTGCCCGTCAAGCAGCCCGCAGCACACGTGGCGAAGCCGGGAACCGTATTATTGATGCGCGCATCCTTTATGAATTCATGCGCATACCCCAGGTCGAGCACACCCGCCTTCGACACGCGATGCTGCACGCCGAACGCCAGCCACCTGCGTTCCTGGTCCGGCAGGCGCGATGTGCGGTCTACGTCGTTCGTGGGCGTCTTGTCGAGCGCGAGGCCGAAACGGAGTTTGCTCTGGTCGTTCATTTTGTAATTCGCACCGACTCCAAAACGCCAGGTGTCTTTCCAGTTCAGGACAAGTGAGCTAAGCGTCGAACCGACAGTCGGACAAATGCCGGGAACGGCAGTCGTACTCGTACAAATCACGTTCAACCGCTGAACAGAACTCCAGCCGGTCCACGTAACGTCGCCCATCAACTCCCAATTCGTATTCATTTTGTGGAATACGCTGAAGGATGCACTGTCCGGCACTTTCAGATCCGCCTTGACCCCCGGGTTTGCC
The DNA here is from genome assembly GCA_964476235.1 of uncultured Streptomycetaceae bacterium. GTDB lineage: Bacteria > Pseudomonadota > Gammaproteobacteria > Burkholderiales > SG8-41 > SG8-41. The sequence continues at coordinate 2,630 of CAYYZZ010000029.1, forward strand.
GCAGCTACGGCACTGAAAGTCGCGTTACCTTCGAGTTCGTATTTGATCGTGGAACGATAAGTCACGCCGATACGCGTATTGGGCGCAGCCTGGACAATCAGACCGACGTTGAATCCGTAGCCGATATCGTCGGCCTTTATTTCGCCAATGTTCGTACCCGCGGCATTGGCAGCGTTTGAAAGCTTAGCGTCAATCTTCTGGACGCTAACGCCACCACCTAGGGACACCGTATCGTTTATTTTGTACGCAACCGAGGGATTGATATTGACGGTCTTGATCTCGGACTTGAGTGCCGTGAGGTCGCCGCGCCAGCCTGCGTCGTACTCGGTCGTGAGCCCAAAGGGAACGTTGAGCGCGACGCCAAATCGCAACTTCGGGTTGATCGCCATCGTCATGAAGCCATTCGGTACGAACGCCCAGCCGCCGCCGTCGCCGCCGTCGCCAGTGCCCGCAGGGGCAAATGTTCCTGGTCCGGTTGAACCCTGGTTCGTAAACTTGAAGGACGGCTTGAGCACGTGCAGTGCGCCAGCGACCTGGGTGCCGGGAATTAGCGTCATCGCGGCGGGGTTGTACCACGCCACGCTCGCGTCATCGGCTGCCGCCGCGCCGCCCGCGAACGCGTTACCGGTTCCGCTACCGCTTTGGGTGCCGATTCCGAACCCGCCGGCGATGGCGCCCGACGTCAGTCCGCCCAGCGCCGCGGCAACCGCGAGCGCCGTCATCTTCTTCGTGAACGATTCCATGATTCCCCTCCCTTTTTTAAATCCGTCGGCGCCGCTCAGCGCCGGCCGGAGCTTGTGAAATATCTTACTCCCGGCCGCCATCGATACAACAAATTTACACAGGAACAAGGGCTTACTGTTGCGCCGATACAACACGCGGGTTCCGGTTCTCGTCGATCGCCACGTAAGTCAGCGTCGCTTCCGTCACTTTGACGACCTGCTCGCGCTCCGGCTTGCGCTGCGCATAGACCTCGACGTTGACGGTGATCGAGGTGCGCCCGACGCGCACCACCTCCGCGTAGAAGCTGACGACGTCCCCCACCAGCACCGGCTGCTTGAACTGGAACGAGTTGACCGCCACCGTCGCGACCCTGCCCTTCGCGTGGCGCACAGCGGGAATGCTGCCGGCGATATCCACTTGCGCCATGATCCACCCGCCGAAAATGTCGCCAGCCTGGTTCTCGTCGGCCGGCATCGGCACCACACGTAGCGTGACCTCCTTGCCAACCGGGAGTGTCGTGGTGGGGCGCTGTTCGCTCATAATTCTCCGATGATGCGGGATGCGCGATGCGCGATGCGTGATACGCGAAGTGTGACCCGTATCCCGTATCCCGTATTTCGTCACCGCGGGTCAATGACCCGCGTACATCTTGTCGATCTCGGTGTTGAACTTCTCCATCACCTTGGCGCGCTTTAACTTCATGGTCGGCGTGAGGAGCCCGTTTTCGATGGTCCACGGCTCGAGCGTCGCCGTCACGCGGCGCACCTGCGCGTAGCCCGGGAACTCCTTCATCTGGTTCGCGATGCGCATGCGCAGCACTTCCTCGACCCGCTTCGAGCCCGCTGCGGCTGGGAACGGATCGAGCCCCTCTTCTGCGCATAGCCTCTTCCATTGGTCGGCGTTGAGCACCGTCATCACCGTCAGGTACGGCTTGCCTTCGCCCAACAGCATCACCTGCTCGAACAGGGGATCGCGCGCGATGGCGGCTTCGATGTCCACCGGCGGCACCTTCTCGCCGTTGGAGAGCACGATGATCTCCTTCAGCCGACCGGTGATGAACACGTGGCCCTGCGCATCGATGCGCGCGGTGTCTCCCGAGTTGAGCCAGCCGTCCGCGCTGAGTATCGCCCGGGTCGCCTCCGGATTGTTCCAGTAGCCGAGCATCACGTTCGGGCCCTTGATCATGAGCGCGTTGCTCGCGCCGATCTTGAGCTGCACGTCCGGCAGCACCGTGCCGACGCTCGCCGGCAGGTTGTCGTCCGGCCGGTTGGCAGCTGCGACCGGGCTGCACTCCGTCATGCCAAAGCCCTGCAGGACGGTGAGCCCGAGGCCGAGAAACACCCGCGAAATGTCCGGCGGCAGCGCCGCGCCGCCGGAGATCGCCGCCCGCATGCGACCGCCGAGGCGCGCGAGGATTTTCTTCGCGACCAGCGCGTTCAGCACCGGCCACAGCAGGAACGACGGCTTCCACGACCCGCGACCCTGGGCATGCTCGAAGCGCGCGTAGCCGACTTCCACCGCCAGCTGGAATAATTTCTTCTTCAGCGGCGGCCCGGCGTCGAGCGCGTCGCGGATCCGGCCGTACACGCGCTCGTAGATGCGTGGCACGGAGATGAGCAGCGTCGGCCGTATCGTCTGCAGGTCCTCCCCCAGCACCAGGACCGAGCGCGCGTAGGCGGTGGTGGAACCGGTCAGTATGGACATGTAGTAGCCGCAGGTACGCTCGAAGGTGTGCGACAGCGGCAGGAACGACAGGAACAGGTCGTCGTGCCCCGCGGTGAGCACCGTGCAGCAGGCCGCGGCATTCGTGAGGATGTTGTTGTGCGACAGCATGACGCCCTTGGGGCGGCCGGTCGTGCCGGAGGTGTAGACGATGGTCGCCAGCGCGTGCGGGTCGCGCGGCACGTGGCGCGTCTCGCCGCCGCTCTCCGGCAGCCACTCCGCCAGCGATTTCAGCCGCGGATCGCCGGGGTTGTCGACCGGGTTGACCGTCAGGATGCGTATCAATCCGCTCAACTGGCCTTTCGCATCGGAGAGCGCCTGCCACTGCTCGGCGCCCTCGATCAGCAGCACCTTGCAGCCGGCGTCGCTGATGATGTAGGCGACGTTGTCCGCCCGGTCCTGAGTGTAGAGCGGCACCACTACCAGCCCCAGGCCGAGCGCCGCCTGGTCGAAGGTGACCCACTCGGGCGAGTTCTTCATCATCACTGCGACACGGTCCCCGGGCTTCACCCCGTCCCGCTCGAGCGCCGCCTGCCAGCGCGCGACCTGGTGATTCACCTGCGCCCAGGTGTATTCGCGCCAGTTGTTGTGCTGCTCGTTATGGGCGCGGTAGGCGACGAGATCCGGCGTGAGCTTCACGCGCTCGCGGAACAGCCCGTCGAGCGTCACCGCCGTTTCGACGGGAATCAGGTGGCTGGGTTGTTGTGACATCGCTCCTCCTTTTTTTCGCTATCGCTGGTGATTCGTGATTCGTGATTCGACCAAAACTAGGCGCACAGCCGGAAACTCAACTCACGACTCACGCCCTTGTCAATCGAGGAACAGATCCGTATACAAGCTCGTCCCGGGAGTGACAGCGTAATGATCGAAGTTCGTGACGCCCTCCTCCCGCAGCACCGTCTCGTCGATGTAGAAGTTGCCGGTCGCGCGGCGGCTGTCGCGGTTCACGATCGCGTAGGCCGCGTCCGCCACGATCGCGGGCTTGCGGCTCGCACGGAGGATCGCCTCCGGGAAATTCACCTCGATCGCGGCGGTCGCGATGGTGGTGCGCGGCCACAGCGAGTTCACCGCGATGCCTTGCGCACGCAGCTCCTCCGACATCCCGAGCGTGCACATACTCATGCCGTATTTTGCCATGGTATAGGCGACGTGCCCCTTGAACGAGCGCGGGCTCATGTTGAGCGGGGGCGACAGCGTAAGTATGTGAGGATTCGGCGCTTTTTCGAGATGGGGTATGCAGGCCTGCGAGCAGACGAACGTGCCGCGCAGGTTGACCGCCAGCATGAGGTCCAGGCGCTTGACCGGCGTGTCGAGCGTGCCGGTGAGCGAGATCGCGCTGGCGTTGTTGACCAACGCATCGATACCGCCGAACGTCTCAACGGTGCGCTTCACCGCGGCCGCCACGGCGTCGGCATCGCGCACATCGAGCGGCAGCGCGAGCGCTTTGCCGCCGGCGGCTTCGATTTCCTTCGCCACGCTGTGTATGGTCCCCGGCAGCTTCGGATGCGGCTTGATGGACTTGCCGGTCACGACAATGCTGGCGCCATCGCGCGCGCACTTGAGCGCGATCTCGCGGCCGATCCCCCGCGTCGCGCCGGTGATGAATATTGTCTTACCCTTCAGACTCGACATTCACAAACCCCTATCAACCGCCAAGACGCCAAAATGCATTCAAGAACATGTTCTCTGTTCCGACGTACGCAAAACCACTTAACCGCCAAGACGCCATAGTGCATTCAAGAACGTATTCCCTGTTTTGTTCTGTATTTTGGCGCCTTGGCGGTTCAATCTTTGTTGCATTAAGGTTTTGAATGCCTTTTGGCGTCTTGGCGGTTCAATTATTGATTTTGATCTTCTTTGCGGTTCAATTGCCTTTGAAGTTCGGTTTACGTTTTTCGACGAAAGCCGTCACGCCCTCGGCGAAGTCGCGCGTCCCCGCGCAGCGCGCGAAAGCCTCTTTCTCGGCATCGAGCTGCGTCGCGAGGGTCTGGTCCGCGCTGGCATAGACCAGCCGCTTGATCTCGCCGTAGGCAACCGTCGCGCCCTGCGCCAGCCGCCGCGCGATGGCCTCGGTCTCGGCTCCCAGCTGCTCCGCGCCCACCACCCAGTTGACCAGCCCCAGCCGCAGCGCCGTCTGCGCATCGAACGCATCCGACAGTAATATCAGCTCCAGCGCCTTGCGATTGCCCACCAGGCGCGGCAGGGAATGAGTCGCGCCGCCATCGGGACTCGTGCCAAGCTTGCTGTAGGCCATCGTGAACTTCGTTCCCTCCGCCGCGATGCAAAGGTCCGCCGCCGCCATCAGGCTGACCCCGGCGCCCGCCACCGCGCCGTGCACGCTCGCCAGCACCGGCTTGGGCGCGCGCCGCAGCGCGAGGATCGAATGGTGAAACTCGGTTGCCCACTCCCTCACCAGCGCCGGCATGCGCGGAAGATTGGCGTGAAACAACGCGACGTCCCCGCCGGCGAGAAACGCCGGCCCCGCGCCCCGCACCACCACCACGCGCGCAGACGCATCCCGCTCCGCCCGCTCGGCCGCCTCCCGCAGCCCGCGCAGCATCCCCACGTCGAGCGCGTTCATCACCTGCGGGCGGTTCAGCGTGATCGTCGCCACGCTGTCGACGACGGAGTAGAGGACGGTGTCAGGCATGGCTCAGAAGTGACCGGTGATAGGTGATAAGTGATAGGTGATAGGTGCTCAAAACTCCGCTCCGCGGGAAACTTATCACTTATCACTCGTCACTTATCACGCCTCTCAGGCGCCGGGCCACGCCGTCCGCCCGCGCAGTTCCTCGAACGTGACCGGCTGCGTCGTTTGATAGATTTCGGACTTGCCCATGTCCAGCGGGAAATCGTCCACCATGATCACCTGGCGGCGCAGCGTCTTCGCCAGTTCCATCGCGGCCTTCTCCTCTTTCGTAATCACGCCTTTCGTGAACGCCTCGTCGACGATCTGGTCGGCGAAGCGGGCGGTAATCAGCCCGCGCTCGCGCGCATCGCGGATCTTGGCGCCGATCGGTTCCGCCGCGATCACCGCGCGCAGCCCCGCCTCCAGCGCCGCGACCGGCTCCTCCGGGTCCTTGGGTATGTAGACGCCGGCGGTCAGCCGCTCGCGCGCGGGACCGGGCTGGAGCAGCAGGCCCACCACCTGGTGCCCGAGCTGGTCGCGCGGCGGCTCGAACTCCCGGCCGTAGGGATAGATGAACGGGAAGATGAGCCCCCGCATCGCCCACGCGAAGAAGCGGTTGGGCAGGTTCGCGAACAATCCGTAGAACGCCTCCTCGATGCGGGCGAGCGCGTCCCGCATCGCCCAGTGCAGCAGCGGCAGGTCCTCGGCGGGACGCCCCTGATCCTCGTAACGCTTCAACGCGGTCGAGGCGAGATAGAGGTTGGAGAGGATGTCGCCGAGCCGGGCCGACAACCGCTCCCGCCGCTTCAGCGAGCCGCCGAGCAGGAACATCGAGACGTCCACCGTCCACGCGAACGCGGCCGAGAGCCGCGTCAGCTGCTGGTAGTAGCGGTGCGTGTGCCGGTCGCCAGGAGCGCTCACGAAGTGCGCCAGGGTCAGCCCCATCCAGAACGCGCGCGCCTTGTTCGACGCGGTGAAGGCGAGGTGGCCGAAAAACGCCTCGTCGAAATCGCGCAGCGCCTTGACCGGGTCGCGCTCGCGCGTCGCCAGCATTTCCTTCAGCACCCAGGGATGGCCGCGGATCGCGCCCTGGCCGAAGATGATCATGGAGCGCGTCAGGATGTTGGCGCCCTCCACCGTGATCGCGATCGGGGTCTGCTGGTAGGCGCGCGCGAGGTAGTTGTTCGGGCCCATGCAGATGCCCTTGCCGGCGTGCACGTCCATCGCGTCGTTGATCACCTCGCGCCCGCGCTCGGTGAGGTGGTATTTCACGATCGCGGACACCACCGAGGGCTTCTCGCCGAGGTCGATCGCGCCGGCCGTCATCACGCGCGCCGCCTCCATGATGTAGGCGTTGCCGCCGATGCGCGCGATCGCCTCCTCCACGCCCTCGAAGCGGCCGACCGAGAGGCGGAACTGCTGGCGCACGCGCCCGTAGGCGCCGGTGGTCAACGCGCCCATCTTGCCGGTGGCGGCGGACAGCGCCGGCAGCGAGATCGAGCGTCCGGCGGCGAGGCAGTTCATCAGCATCTTCCAGCCCTCGCCGGCGTAATCCTTGCCGCCGATCACGCACTCCATCGGCAGGAACACGTCCTTGCCCCAGTTCGGGCCGTTCATGAACGCGGCGTTCAGCGGCAGGTGCCGCCGGCCGATGTGCACGCCCGGCGTCTTCGTGGGGATCAGCGCGAGCGTGATGCCCAGGTCGTCCTGCTGCCCCAGCAGGTGGTCCGGGTCGTAGAGCCGGAACGCGAGACCGAGCAGCGTCGCGATCGGCCCCAGCGTGATGTAGCGCTTCTCCCAGGTGAGCCGGATGCCCAGCACGTCCTTCTTCCCTTCCCACTCGCCGCGACAGACGATGCCGAAGTCGGGAATCGCGCCGGCGTCCGAGCCGGCCTCGGGGCTGGTCAGCGCGAAGCACGGGATCTCGATCCCCTTCGCGAGCCGCGGCAGGTAGTGGTTCTTCTGCTCGTCCGTGCCGTAATGCAGCAGCAGTTCGGCGGGGCCGAGCGAGTTCGGCACCATCACCGAAACCGCGACCGTGCCGCTGCGCGTGGAGAGCTTCATCACCACTTCGGAATGCGCCAGCGCGGAAAAGCCGAGCCCCCCGTACTGCTTGGGGATGATCATGCCGAGGAAGCCCTTGTCCTTGATGAACTGCCAGACGTGCGGCGGCAGGTCGTTCAGCTCGTGCGTGATCTCCCAGTCGTGGACCATCCCGCACAGTTCCTCCACCGCGCCATCGAGGAAAGCCTTCTCTTCCGCTGTCAGCGTTGGCTTCGGATAAGCCAGCAACTTCCGCCAATCCGGATTTCCGCTGAACAGCTCGCCATCCCACCACACCGTGCCCGCCTCGATCGCGTCCTGCTCGGTCTGCGACATCGCCGGGAGTATCTTGCGGAAGATCCCGAGCAGCGGCCGGCTCAAGATCGCGCGGCGGATCGGCGTGGGGTTGAACAGCAGCGCAGCGAGGATGAACACGACCCACAGCGTGACGATGGCCGGCTGCGGCCAGCGCGTATAAAACGTCAGCAGTCCGAGACCGATCGCAAACACGACCGTCCACACGACAGCGGGCAAGCGGTGATACGCGAGTATCCAGGCAACCGCGACTGCGGCGAAGATGATCAGCAAGACGGACATGATTGACCCTTCATTCGAGCCGGCGCGATAGCACGTCCCGGGTTCACGCCAGCATACACGGGCGCCAGAGGGGCAGCAACCGCCGCCCCGACATAACTCGTTGACGATACGGGCATTTGCGACAAGCGCCACGCTGCGGCGCGCGCGCCGATGACACAGGCATGAATGGCGCCCGGCAACGGACTAGAATCTTCCAGCTTCTTTGCCGGAGTTCTTCCCGGTGGCCAACCAACCGATTTCTCTCGCCAAGACCACGCGGCCCAGCCTCGCCGGCATCATCCCGCGCGACCGGTTATTCCGCCGCCTGGACGACGCGCTCGGCAGCTCGGTGATCTGGATGACCGGCCTGCCGGGCTGCGGCAAGACGACGCTCGCCGCGAGCTACATCGAGCATCGCAAGCCCGCCTCGCTCTGGTACCAGCTCGACGAGGGCGACGCCGACGTCGCGTCGTTTTTCTATTACCTCGGCCTCGCCAGCACCGCGCACCAGGACAAGCGCAAGTCCGCGCCGCTGCCGCAACTGACGCCCGAGTACCACGCCGGCATCCCCGCTTTCACCCGCCGTTACTTCCAGGTGCTGTACCAGCGCATGGGCACCTCATTCGCGATCGTGTTCGACGGCTACCACGACGTCCCGGCCCAATCGGTGTTCCACGAAGTGATGCGCATTGCGCTCGCCGAAGTGCCGCCGGGCGGCGCGGTGATCCTGATCAGCCGCAGCGATCCGCCCGCGGCGATGGCGCGGCTGCGCGCCAACCGCGCGCTGGAGGTCATCGGCTGGCGCGAGTTGAAGCTCACGCAGGAGGAATCAAACGCGCTGGTGGCGCGGCGCGGGCATAAGCTCGCGCAGGACGCGCTGGTGGATCTTTACGGCCGGACGCAAGGCTGGGCGGCCGGCCTGATTCTCATGCTCGAGCAGGCGCCGGTCTACGATCCCCTGTCCGCGCCGTCCGATCTGTCCAACCCGGGGTTGGTGTTCGATTACCTCGCCGGCGAGATGTTCCAGAAAACCGACGCGCCCACACGCGAGCTGCTGCTCGCGACCGCGTACCTGCCGCAGATGACCGCGGCGATGGCGCAGGAGCTGGCCGGGACCGACGGCGCCGACGCCATCCTCGCCGAGCTCTACCGCAACAACAACTTTGTCGCCCTGAAACAGGCGCAGCCGCAGCCGGTGTACCAGTGCCATCCGCTGCTGCGCGAGTTCCTGCTCGCGCGCGCGAACGAGACGTTCGACCGCGAGCGCCGCGCCGAGCTGCAGCGGCGTTCGGCGGAGCTGCTCGAAGCCGAGGGCCAGTTCGTGGAGGCGGCGTCGCTGCTGCGCGCGATCGGCGACTGGGACGGCATTGTCGTGCTGATCGAACGGCACGGGCCGCGCATGTTCCGCCTCGGCATGGGCGAGACGCTGGTGCACTGGGTGGACATGCTGCCCAAGGAAGTGCAGGAACGAAATCCGTGGACGCTCTACTGGAAGGCGGCAAGCCGCATGCGCATTTCGCCGCGCGAGAGCCGCCTGCTGCACGAACAGGCGCACGAGCTCTTCAGCGCCAGGCCCGCGCCGGACCCGCGCGGGCTGCTGCTCACCTGCTCCGGCGCGATGGACTCGATTCTCTACGAAGTGGACGACTTCTCTCTCCTCGACCGCTGGATCGCGGTGATGGAGGGATTGCTGAAGCGGCATCCTGACCTGCTGACCGCCGAGCTCGAGGCGCGGCTCGCCAGCAGTCTCCTCGCCTCGATGAGCGTGCGCCAGCCGCATCACCCCGATCTCGCTCACTGGGTCGAGCGGGGCTACCGCGCCTCGCTCGCGCAGGACGACCCCAATTTGCGCATGCTGGTCGAGTGGCGGGTCGCGCTCAGCATCATGTGGGAGGGGCATTTCCCCAAGACCTGGGCGGTGATCGAGGGCATGCGCAAGCTGGCGGCACAGGGCGAGGTGTCGCCATTCGCGCTCACCACGCTCAAGCTCGCCGAGGCGACCTACTTCATGCTCACCAACGACCGCGAGTCGTGCCTCGCCGCGGTGCGCGCGGGCATCGACATCGAGCGCGCCGAAGGCGTGAACCTGCTGTCCTACCAGCTGCTCGCGAACGGCGCCGGCGGCGCGCTCATGGCCGGGGACCTGGACAGCGCCGAGTCGCTGCTGAAGCAGTTCACCGAGCTCAAGGGCACGCCGGCGCGCTTCGATCTGTGCCTGTTCCACCTGTTCTCGGCCTGGCTCGCGCTGCTGCGCCAGGACAGCGTGAGCGCCTACCAGCAGCAGAAGCTCGCGCTCACGATGGCGACCGAAGTCGGATGCCCGACCTATCTCGTGCTGTGCCATCTCGCCGCCGCCCAGGTGTTCTTCCAGGGCGGGGAAGAACGCAAGGCGCTGTCCCACCTGCAGCAGGTCTACGACATCGCCCGGCCGATCCACAGCCACCTGATCCAGTTCACCGGACTGATGAACTACGCCTACGTGGTGCTCGACGGCGGGCGGCGACCGCGCTCCGGGCTGCGCGCGCTGCGCTACTCGCTGGAGATGGGCAAGGCGCGCAATTTCACGAGCTTCCTGCTGTGGCGGCCCGATCTACTTGCGCGGCTGTGCAGCCACGCGCTGGAAGCCGGCATCGAGCGCGAATTCGTCGCCACCATCATCCGCAGGCGCGGGCTTGCGCTCGACGCCTCGCAGCTCGCCCTGGCGGACTGGCCGTGGCCGTTCCGCGTGCAGACGTTCGGCCAGTTCCGGCTGCTGCGCGGCGGCGACCCCGTGACCTTCGCGGGCAAGGCCCAGCGCCGCCCGCTCGACCTGCTGCGGGCGCTGATCGCCAACGGCGGGCGGGAGGTGAGCGAAGAGCGCATCACCGAAGCGCTCTGGCCCCGCATAGACGGCGACTCGGCCCACCAGTCGTTCACCACGACGCTGCACCGCCTGCGCAAGCTGCTCGGTGAAGACCGCGCGGTCCTCCTGTCCGAAGGCAAGCTCTCGCTGGACGGCCGCTACGTGTGGGTGGATACCTGGGCGTTCGAGCAACTGACGGCGCGCATCGAGCAGATGCTGCGCCAGCCGCGCGAAAGAATCGAGCGCGACAAGCTCGAGCGGGCGTGCTCGCGGATGATCGAGCTCTACGCGGGGCCGTTCCTCGCCAACGAGCCCGATGAGCCGTGGAGCCTGCCGATGAGCGAGCGCCAGCGCCAGCGCTTCATGCGCGCGATCGTGGAAGCGTGCCGCTACCTGCAGCAGGCCGGCCAGCCGGAACGCGCGGCGGATCTCCTCGAGCGCGCGCTGGAAGCCGACAACGTCGCCGAAAACCTGTACCGGCACTTGATGCTCAGCTATTCGCAGCTCGGACGCCAGGCCGACGCCGCGGAAACCTACAACCGCTGCCGCAAGACGCTCGCCGCGGTGCTCAAGGTCGAGCCGTCGGCCGAGACCCGCGCGCTCTACGAGAAGCTCGTCCAAACCCCGTGATGGGTGACTGATAAGTTGGCAGTTGGCAGCCGTCAGTTGGCAGTCACTGCAAACTGCCCACTGCAAACTGCAAACTTTTCTTCCTTCATCCTTCCGCCTTCATCCTTGTCTCTCCCCGTCTGTCGTCCGCCGTCCCTCCTCCGTCGTCCCTCCTCCACATCAGTGTAAGTATCTGATTTCACATAAATCCCCAGCTGTAAGCCATCAGTAACCGATCCGTAAGCGATCGGGATGCCGCCGGATCGCAGTATCCGCTCCACACCGCGGCCGCAAGGCCGTGGCCATCAACTGCTGCTACCGGTAATTCATTTCATCGTTCTCAACGCAAGGAGGCTTTATGAGCACAAGCAATAAAATGCAAGCCATGTTTTTCCGCAACGCGCAACAGATCGTGTCGAAGCGGCTCGCCGTCGCGCTGGCCATTCCGGCCATCGCGCTCTCCGGCTGCTACGTGATGCCGGTCGGGCAGGACGCCATCGGCAACCCGTACTACGTGTACTCGCCGGTGCCGATCGTGCCCGCGCAGGGCGCCGCCCGGGGCACGTATCCCGCCGCCGTTCCGGGCGGGCCAATGGCGGCGACGCTCGCGGTCAAGCTCTACCCCATCAACGATCTCGCCAACCAGACTGGCGTGTTGACCGGCCAGGTCACGAACATGATGAACGGCCAGGGCCGCTTCACGTTCAACTACCAGGGCGAGACGCTGGTCGGGGAAGCGACGCGCGTCGCCAACGACGAGCGGCGCGGCATCGCGAGCGCCTACGGCCCTCGCGGCACGTTCGCGCGCTGCGAGTACCAGATGAGCAGCCCGCAACTGGGCGCCGGCAGCTGCACCTTCTCCAACGGCGCGCAGTACCAGTTGCACGTCGGCAGCTGAGCGAAAGCCAAGCGGCATTGCGCTTCACCACGCGCCCCCGGCGGTTTTTCGCTGCCGGGGGCGCGTCTTTGCGTGTGCTACCATCGTTTCAGTTTCCCCAGCATGGAAATTCATAAGTGGAAACGTCAGTTGCAAGGCAGGAAGGAGGAGCCGTCAGCACCGCAATCAGCGCCGACGCGCTGATCGGAACCCTGCGGCAGCTCGCGGCCGAGCTGCACCCTTCCCGCGCCAGCATCCCCTCCTCGCTCGATGCCCGGCTCGAGCAGGACTACGGCTTCGACAGCCTGGGGCGCGTCGAGCTGTTCCTGCGCATCGAGCGGCGCTTCGGCGTGGGCCTGCCCGAAGCGGTCATGGCGGGCGCCGAGACGCCGCGCGATCTGCTGCGCGCGATCCTCGCCACTAGCTCTGTCCACCACGGTCCCCTCCACCACGATCACGCCGCCGTGCTCGAGCGCGCGTCCGCGCTCGCGACGGAATCGGAAACGCCGGACGAGGCGGTCACGCTGCAGGAAGTGCTCGCGTGGCACGTGCGGCGCCACCCCGACCGCCCGCACATCGTCCTTCAGGATGAGCAAGGCGCCGAGCGCATCGTCTCCTACGCGGAACTCGACCAAGCCGCGCACGCCGTCGCCGCCGGCCTCGCCGAGCGCGGGCTCGAGCCGGGGAAAGCGGTAGCCATCATGCTGCCAACCAGCGTCGAATACTTCTTCAGCTTCTTCGGCATCCTGCTCGCGGGCGGCATTCCCGTTCCGATCTACCCGCCGGCGCGCGCCTCGCAGATCGAGGACCACCTGAAGCGGCACGCGGGCATCCTCTCGAACGCGCTGACCGAAGTGATGATCACCGTGCCGCAGGCGAAAGCGCTCTCCATGCTGCTGAAGCCGCGGGTGGACACGCTGAAGGACGTGGTGACGCCGGAGGAGTTGATGCGGCCGGGATCGGTTGCAGCCGTGCATCGCGCGAAGCCGCAGGACATCGCGATGATCCAGTACACGTCCGGCAGCACCGGCAACCCCAAGGGCGTGGTGCTCACCCACGACAACCTGCTCATCAATATCCGCGCGATGGCGAAGTCGCTGCGGGTGACGCCCGCCGACGTGTTCGTGAGCTGGCTGCCGCTCTACCACGACATGGGATTGATCGGCGCGTGGATGGGCAGCCTGATCTACGGCTTCAAGTACCCGGTGATGTCGCCGCTCACCTTCCTCTCGCGCCCTGAGAGCTGGTTGCGGATCATCCACCGCCACGGCGGCACGCTCTCGGGCGGGCCCAACTTCTGCTACGAGCTGTGCCTGCGCCGCATCCAGGACGCGGACATCGAAGGTCTCGATCTTTCGACGTGGCGCTTCGCCTTCAACGGCGCGGAACCGGTGTCGCCCGAGACGATGGAAGCGTTCACGAAACGCTTCGAGCGCTACGGCTTCAGGCCCGGGGCAATGGCGCCGGTGTACGGGCTGGCGGAAGCCACGCTCGGCGTCGCGTTCCCGCCGCCACTCCGCGGGCCGAAGCTCGACCGCGTGGACAAGAAGCAGTTCATGAACGGCGGGCGCGCCGTGCCGGTGCCGCCGGAACACAAGGACGCCCTCGTTCATGTCGCGTGCGGCCTGCCGATCCCAGGCCACCAGATACGCATCGTGGACGGCTCCAACCGCGAGCTGCCCGAGCGCGCGGAAGGCCACATCCAATTCAGCGGGCCATCGGTGACCAGCGGCTACTACCGCAACCCGGAAGCGACGCAGGACCTGCTGCAGGGCGAGTGGATGAACACCGGCGACTACGGCTACATCGCCGAGGGCGACATCCACATCACCGGCCGCATCAAGGACACCATCATCCGCGCCGGCCGCAACATCCATCCCTACGACCTGGAAGAAGCGGTCGGCAATCTCGAAGGCATACGCAAGGGCTGCATCGCCGTGTTCGGCAGCCGCGACCAGCGCGCCGGTACCGAGAAGATCGTCGTGCTCGCGGAGACGCGCGAGACCGATCCCGCCAGGCGTGAAGCGCTGCGCAACAAGATCAACGAACTCGCGGTGTCGCTCATCGGCACGGCCCCGGACGACGTCATGCTCGCGCCGCCGGGCACGGTGCTGAAAACTTCCAGCGGCAAGATCCGCCGCGCCGCGAGCCGCGAGCTGTACGAGAGCGGCGGCTTCACCGGCACGCGGGCGGTGTGGCTGCAGGTCGTGCGCCTCACCTGGGCGGCGATCCTGCCGCAGGCGCGGCGCAGTCTCCGCGCTAGCTTCGACCTGATCTACGGCGTGTATGCCCTCTTCCTGCTCGGCTCGATGGGCACCCTGGTGTGGGTCGTGTGCTCGCTGCTCCCGCGCGCGGACTGGGATTGGAAGTTCAGCCGCTCGATCGCGCGCGCGTTCCTGTGGCTGACGGGGATGCCATTAACCGTACGCGGGCTGGAGCACGTGCCGGCCGGGCGGCACTGCCTGATGGTGGTCAACCACGCGAGCTACCTCGACGGCATCCTGGTGGTCGCCGCGCTGGCGGAGCCGAAAACCTTCATCGCCAAGCGCGAGCTGCTCGAGCACTGGGTGCCGCGCACCTTCCTCACCGCCATCGGCGCCGCGTTCGTGGACCGGCTCGACGCACAGCGAGGAGTCGAGGACACCAAGCAGTTCGTGGAAGTGGCGCGCAGCGGAAAGTCGCTGATCGTGTTCCCGGAAGGCACCTTCCGCCGCATGCCGGGACTACTGCCCTTCCGCATGGGCGCGTTCATCGTCGCGGCCCAAGCCGGCGTGCCGGTCGTGCCCGTCACCATCCGCGGCACCCGCTCCGCGCTACGCGACGGGCAGTGGTTGTTTCACCGCAGCCGGCTGAGCGTGACGTTCAGCGCGCCGATAGAGCCGACGGGGAATGACTGGAATGCGGCGATTGCGCTGCGCGACGCCGCCCGGGCGGAAATTCTGCGGCTGTGCGGCGAGCCGGATCTGGGCGAGGAAATGTCGCTACTGCCGAAGCGAACCGCTAAAACCGAAAATTAGCCGCCAAGAAATACAAATGAATAATAAGAAGGTCAGAAAACTAAGTTCGCCAAGACAACGCCAAGGGTGGGATA
>CAYYZZ010000030.1:0-16340 GCA_964476235.1 uncultured Streptomycetaceae bacterium
TCTCCGACTTCCTCGCGGTGTGCTGGGACATGATCGCCAACGAGATCGCCAAGACCCGCTACATGACCAACGGCCAGATCGCGCTGCCGCTGGTGATCCGCACCGCGAACGGCGCTGGCTCGCGCTTCGGCGCACAGCACTCGCAGGCGGTGGAGAACTGGGCGATGGCGGTGCCGGGCCTCAAGGTGGTCGCGCCCGCGTTCCCCGCCGACGTGAAAGGGCTGCTCGCGGCGGCGGTGCGCGACCCCGACCCTGTGCTGTTCTTCGAGCAGAAATCGCTCTATTCGATGAAGGGCGAGGTGCCGGACGGCGAGCATGTGGACGAGCTCGGCAAGGCGAAAGTGCTGCGCCGGGGCAAGGACTGCACCATCGTCGCGCTGGCGCTGATGGTGCACCGTGCGCTGGGCGCGGCCGACATCCTCGAGAAAGAGCACGGCATCTCGTGCACGGTGGTGGACGTGCGCTCGCTGGTCCCGCTCGACACGCAGACCATCCTGTCGGAAGTGGTGAAGACCGGGCGCCTGGTGACGGTGGAGGAAAACCCCCGGCTGTGCGGCTGGGGCGCGGAGATCGCCTCCATCGTCGCCGACGAATGCTTCTGGGACCTCGACGGCCCGATCGTGCGCATCACGACGCCGCATATCCCGCTGCCGTCGGCCGACCAGCTCGAGGACCACGCCATCCCGTCGGTCGAGCGCATCGTGCGCGAGGTCCGGGAGAAGATCGATTAACCGCCAAGCTTGCCCCGGACTCGATTCGGGGACGCCAAGAACGCCAATTTGGTTCTCGCAACTATCTGAAGGAGGAAATCATGAGTATCGAACGTGCATGCCGGCGGGCTGTCCTTGTAGTCGTGGCGATCGTGTCGCTTGCAGGTGCGGGGTGCGCCCAGACCGGCGCTCGCCCGGAGGTTCTTCGCCATGCCGATATGGTCCTCGTCAACGGGAAGGTCGTTACGGTAGACAAGGGCTTTTCCATCCAGGAGGCCGTGGCGATCCGGGACGGGAAGATACTGGCGGTCGGTCCCACATCGAATATCAGGGCTCTGGCCGGAGCCGAAACCAAGGTTATTGATCTCCAGGGGCGCACGGTGATTCCCGGTCTCATGGATTCCCACATCCATTTTCTCCGCGCGGGCTTTACCTGGCGTCGCGAAGTTCGCCTGGACCAGGCGCACTCCGTCCGGGAGATCTTGAGCCTCATCGAGAAGCGCGCGAGCCAAGTCAGCCCGGTCGATTGGATCCTCACGTATGGCGGCTGGCACTATAGCCAGTTGAAGGAGCAGCGCGCCCCGACCCGGCAGGAGTTGGACCGCGTTGCGCCCAACAACCCGGTGCTGCTGCGGGCTCTTCTCCCCCATCCCTCGACTCACTTCGCTGTGCTCAACAGCGCGGCTCTCAAGGCGGTAGGGATCACGCGGGACACGGCGGCGCCGCCCAACGGTGTCATCGAGAAGGACGCAGCAGGGGAGCCGACGGGCGTTCTGCGGCGGGCGGCTGTCCCTCTCGCGCTGCGCAACGTGCCCCGGGCGAGCTTTCAGGAGAAAGTTGACGGCCTGAAGCTCGTCATGCGCGATTTTCACGCCGCGGGTCTGACCAGCGTGATCGAAACGGTCGGCGGGGGCGTCGTGGATGATGACTATCAGGTGCTCTTCGAGCTGTGGCGGCGGAACGAGCTGACGATGAGGACGGCGCTTCTGATCAACACCGCGAAATTCGAGGACGGCCAGCGCTGGATTAAGCATCTGCCCATGGGATTTGGGGATGACTGGCTGAAGGTCAACGGCTTTGGCGAGCAACTCGTGAACGCCGTGCAGGACAATCTCGCGCCGGCCTTTCCTCTCAAGCCCGAGGGCCTGGAGGAGTTCAGGAAATTTCTGACCGAAGCGGCAAAAAACCGGTGGTCATTCCAGCAGCACACCACGCTCGGGACGACGGCCAAAGCCTATCTCGACATTATCGAGGAGGTTGACCGGCAGTACCCTGTGCGGAATCTCAGGTGGTCTCTCGCCCACGTAGAGACGATCTCTGAGACGGACATGCAGCGCGCGAAGCGCCTCGGCATGGGGCTGACGATCCAGTCTCGGCAGGTCATCCAGAGCGAGCTCATGAAGCAGGCGTGGGGCAGCGATGCGGTCGCTTCGGCCCCGCCGATGAAAAAGATGCTGGAGCTCGGACTGCCGCTCGGGGCGGGGACGGACGCCACGGTTGTGACGCCTTATCATCCGTTCACCACGCTCTGGTGGATGGTGACGGGGAAGGATTGGGCGGGTCGCGTGGTGCGTCCCAACGAGCGATTAAGCCGTCAGGAAGCCCTCCGGGTCCACACCACGGGGAGCGCGTGGTTTTCCTTCGATGAGAAGATCAAAGGCTCGATCGAGCCCGGGAAGCTCGCCGACCTCGTCGTGCTGACCGATGACTACCTCACGGTGCCCGAGGACAAGATCCGCGAGATCAGCTCGGTCATGACGATCGTGGGCGGCAAGGTCGTCTACGAAGACAAGGCCAGATAACCTTGGGCCGCAGAGGCGCAAAGACGCAAAGTTTCCGCATTGAAATCAAAAATTCATTTTATAGTTGTCTTTGCGTTTTCTTTGCGCCTTCGCGTTTTTGCGGCGAGATATTTGGAGTGAGCTAGATGGATGTCATCATGCCGCAGCTCGGCGAGACGGTCGCCGGGGGCACGGTCACCAAGTGGTACAAGAAGGTCGGCGATTCGGTCAAGGCCGACGACGTGCTCTTCGACGTCGAGACCGACAAGGTCAGCACCGAGATTCCCGCACAGGCGAACGGCGTGCTCGCCGAAATCCTGGTCGCCGAAGGCGTGACCGCCAAGGTCGGTGCGAAGCTCGCCGTGATCCGCGAAAGCGGTGCACAGGCGGCGCCCGCCGCCGCACCGGCAGCATCGGCCCGTCCAGCCGCCGCCGCTGGTCCCGCGGCTTCCGATGCGCGCGCGCGCCTGTCTCCGGTGGTGAGCCGGCTCATCGCCGAGCATAACCTCGATGCCCGCGCGATCGCCGGCACCGGCCGCGACGGGCGCATCACGCGAGAGGACGTCCTGGCGCATCTCGAGCAGCGCGCCGCGCCGCCGCAGGCCAGGACGCAGGAACGCGCGCCGTACACCGCCACTGCCGGCGGCGCGGAAACCTTCGCGCTCAACAACGTCCGCAAGCGCACGGCAGAGCACATGACGAAGTCCTGGACCACGATTCCCCACGTGCTCCAGGTGGTGGAGGCGGACTTCTCGAAGGTGGACCACGCTCGCCGCGCCGCCGGCGTGCAATGGAAGAGCCGCGAAGGCTATTCGCTGACCTACCTTCCGTTCATTGCGCACGCCGTCGTTTCCGCGCTCTCGAAGTATCCGCGGCTCAACGCGAGTTTCAACGGCGATCACCTGGCGCTGCATAAGCGCATTAACCTCGGCATCGCCGTCGATCTGAATTTCGAGGGCCTGGTCGTCCCGGTGCTGAAGGACGCAGTGGGGAAATCGGTGGCGCAGCTGGCGCGGGCCTTGAATGACCTCGCCGCGCGCGCCCGCTCGGGCAAGCTCAAGCCCGACGACATGACGGAAGGCACTTATACGATCAGCAACAATGGCGCCTACGGCACGCTGATCACCGCGCCCATCATCAGCCCGCCCCAGGTGGCGATCCTGTCCACCGACGGCATACGCAAGCGCCCGGTGGTGATCGAGGGCCCCGACGGAGATACCATCGCGATACGGCCAGTCGGCATGCTCGCGCAGACCTTCGACCATCGCGCGGTGGACGGCGCCTACTCGGGCGCTTTCCTCAACGAGTTGAAGACGGTCATTGAAACGCGCGACTGGGCGCAGGAAATCAAGAGGTGAGGCGTCGCAGATACGACGTCGCAGATACAACGTCGCAGATAAGGCGTTGCAGATAGGGCGCAGTATCTGAGACGCAGTATCTGAGACGCATTACCTGAGACGCTTTATCTGAGACGCAGTCAGTAGGGAATATTCTAAGGAAAGACGATGGCAAACATGAAGCAACACAAGCTCGGCTGGATCGGCATCGGCCGCATGGGCTACGCGATGGCGGAGCGGCTGGCGAAAGCGGGCTGCGACATCACGGTATGGAACCGCACCCGGGAGAAGGCCGAGCCGCTGGCGAAATCCAGCGCGAAGGTCGTCGATAACCTGGCCGATCTCGCCGGCTGCGACATCGTGTTCACGATGGTTTCGACCGGCAAGGACGTGAAGGAGGTGCTGTTCGGCGCCAACGGCGTGACCTCGAAAGGCAAGGCGCCGAAGATCGTGGTGGACAGCACCTCGATCTCGCTCGAGGAATCGGCGGAGATCCGGGAGAAGCTCGGCAAGCTGGGCGTGAAGCTGCTCGCCGCGCCGGTGTCCGGCAACGCCAAGGTGATCAAGGCCGGCAAGCTCACCGTCGTCGCCTCGGGACCGAAGGACGCGTTCGACGCCGTTGCGCCCTACCTGCAGGCCATCGGGCAGGGTGTGAGCTACGTGGGAGAGGGCGAATTGTCGCGCATCGCCAAGATCTGCCATAACGTGATGCTGGGCGTCGTCATCCAGAATTTGTGCGAGATCACCGTGCTCGCTGAGAAGGCCGGCATGAAGCGCCACGCCTTCCTCGACTTCCTCAACAAGAGCGTGATGGGCTCGACGTTCACGCGTTACAAGACGCCGGCGCTGGTGAACCTCGACTTTCACGTCACCTTCACCCCGGAGCTGCTGCGCAAGGACATCGACCTGGGGCTCGCGGCCGGCAGAACGTTCGGGGTGCCGATGCCGGTCACGTCGATTGCCCGCGACATCGTGCAGACGCTGATCGGCAATGGCTATACCGACCAGGACTTTTCCACGCTGCTCCTGCTGCAGGCGAAGGCCTCCGGCATCGAGCTGAAGCCCGAGAACGTCGAAGTGGGCGACGGCCTGGGTTCATAAGGAGAGCGCTATGGCGGCACAAGTTGAATACCTGGTGGGTACCGAGTTCCAGCGGGGACGCGCTTTCTCGCCGGCGGTCATCACGCAGGGCGGCAGGACGGTGTGGCTGGCGGGCCAGACCACCAGCGTGGATGAGGCGGGCAATGACATCTCCGGGAATTTCGAAGCGCAGACGCGGACCCTCTTTGCGTTGATGGACAAGACGCTGAAGCGCGCGGGCGGCTCGCTCGCCAACCTGGTCACCATGACGGTGTTCATTACCGACCCGCGCTACGGCGATGCGTTCGTGAAAGTACGCGGCGAGATCTTCAAGGACGGCCGATTCCCCGCCAGCGCGTTGATCACCATCACCGCTCTGGCGCGTCCCGGTGTCCTGGTCGAAATCCAGGGTGTTGCGGTGGTGTAACCCAGGGAGGATGCGATGAACAGGAATCCGAATCTCGGCTGGTTTGCGGCGCTCGCTCTGCTCGGCGCGGTTCCGGCCGCGGCGCAGGACTATCCCGCGAAGCCGGTGCGCATGCTCGTGACGTTGCCGCCGGGCTCCTCGTCCGACATCGTCGCGCGTGTGCTTGGCGACGGGTTGTCGAGGTCGCTCGGCCAGCAGTTCCTGGTGGACAACCGGCCCGGTGCCGCCGGCAACGTCGCCGCGGCCGCAGCCGCCAAGGCGCCTCCCGACGGCTATACGCTGTTCGTCTCGACCTTCAGCACGCACGGCACCAACCCCTCGCTCTACTCGCAGCCCGGTTTCGACCCGGTCCGCGACTTCGTGCCGATCGTGCTGCTCGCCTCCAACCCGAATGTGCTGGTGGTGCTTCCGTCCACGCCGGTCAGGTCGGTCAAGGAGCTGATCGCGCTGGCGCGCGCCCGTCCGGGCGACGTTACCTATTCCTCGGGCGGGGCGGGCACGTCGCAGCACATGGCGGGCGAGTTTTTCCAGCAACTCGCCGGCGTCAAGCTTACCCACGTGCCGTACAAGGGCACGCCCCAAGGCATGAACGGCGTGCTGTCGGGGGAGGTCGCGTTCATGTTCCCGAGCGTGCCGGTGGCAATCGGCAACGTGAAGGCGGGCAAGCTGCGCGGGCTGGGGGTTACCTCCGCGAAGCGCGTGGCGTGGTGGCCCGAGATGCCGAGCATCGCGGAATCCGGCCTGCCGGGATTCGATGTCTCGGCCTGGTTCGGACTGTCGGCGCCGGCGAAGACGCCGGACGCCATCGTCAGGCGGCTCAACGCCGAGGCGAACAAGGTGCTCGCCACGCCGGCGGTGCGCGACAATCTCAACAATCAAGGCATGGAAGTGCACGGCGGGAGCCCGCAGGATTACGGCAACTTCATCAACGCCGAGCTCGCGCGCTGGGCCAGGGTGGTGAAGACCTCCGGCATCAAGCTCGACTGACAATAACCAGGAGGAGACGACATGAAAACAGGAATGAGAATGGCCGGGATCGCCCTGATGGCGGCGGCGCTGCAGGCATCCGCCCAGAGTTACCCGGAGAGGCCGGTGCGCACAATCATCGCGTTCCCGCCGGGCAGCGCGACCGACATCATCGGCCGCGTGATCACGCAAAAGGTTACCGAGTTGTGGGGCCAGACGGTCGTGGCGGACAACCGCGGCGGCGCAGGCGGCTCGATCGCCTCGGCGCTCGCAGCCAAGTCGGCTCCGGACGGCTACACGCTGTTCATCAACTCCAACGCGCACGTGGTGAATCCCTCGATGTACTCCAGCCTGCCCTACAACACGCTCAAGGATTTCGTGGACATCATGCCGCTCGTGGCACAACCCAACGTGCTGGTGGTCCATCCGAGCTCGAGCATGAAGTCGCTCTCCGATTTCCTGGCCGAAGCCCGGGCGAAGCCGGGGAAAATCAACATCGCCTTCGCGGGCCTCGGCAGCGGCACGCACTTGAACAGCGAGAAGTTCAAGCTGGACGCCCGCATCGACTACACGCTGGTGGCGTATAAGGGCTCGGGGGAGATATTTCCCGACCTCCTGGGCGGGCGTGTCGACACCTATTTCGCGCCGATCTCGGCGGGGCTGCCGTACATCCAGGCCGGCAAGCTGCGGGCACTGGCGGTGACCTCGGCCAAGCGCGCAGGTCAGCTGCCGAACGTGCCCACGATCGCCGAGGCGGGCGTGCCCAAGTTCGAGTTCAACCTGTGGTTCGGGCTGTGGGGCCCGTCCGGCATTCCGGCCCCGATCGTGGGCAAGATCCGGAAGGATTTCGGCCGCGCGCTGGCCGATCCCGGGGTGAGCGAAAAGCTCGCGACGCTCGGGAATGAAATCATGACCATGACCCCTGCGCAATTCAGAAAGTTCATTGAGGACCAGATAGCGGAAACCGCGCGGATCTTCAAGGCGGCCGGCATCAAGCCGCAATAAGATCAGCTGTCAGCTATTGGCCATCAGCCCTCAGCCAGAGCAAGATGTGCTTCAAGCTGTAGGCTGACCGCTGAATGCTAACGGCTGAACGAATATGAAATACCGCAAGCTGGGCCGCAACGGCCCGTCCGTTTCCGCGATCAGCATGGGCCGCGGCAGCCAGGCCATCAAGTTCGAAGACGAAGCCATGGTGCAGGCGTTCAACACGACGATCCGGCGCGCCTGCGAGCTGGGCATCAACTTCTTCGACTCTTCGGACGCCTACTGGGGCACGCGCCACGAAGTGCTGCTCGGCCGCGCGATCAAGGGCTTCCGCGACAAGGTGATGATCTCGAGCAAGTTCGGCAACATCGACCTGCCCGACGGCAAGAAGGGGACCAACGGCCGGCCCGAATATGTCTACGAGTGCTGCGACGCGAGCCTGAAGCGGATGGGCGTGGACGCGATCGACGTCTATTTCCTCCACCGCGTGGATCCCAACGTGCCGATCGAGGAGACCGTGGGCGCGATGGCGCGGCTGATCGAGCAGGGCAAGATACGCCACATTGGCCTCTGCGAGGCCGGGCCGGAGACGTTGAGGCGCGCACACCGGGCGCACCCGATCGCCGCATTGCAGACCGAGTATTCGCTCTGGTTCCGGGAAGTCGAGCGCGACATCCTGCCGGTGTGCCGCGAGCTCGGCATCACCTACGTTGCCTATGCGCCCCTCGGGCGCGGCTTGCTGACCGGGCGCATCAAGACCGTGGACGACCTGGCGCCGAACGACCGACGGCGCCGCCACCCGCGCTTCCAGCCGGAGAACCTCGCGAAGAACGTGGAGCTGGTGGAGGAGCTGGAGGCGATGGCGAAGGGGCAGGGCGTGACCGCCGCGCAACTCGCGCTTGCGTGGATAATCGCGCAGGGCGACGACATCGTGCCGATACCGGGCACCAATCATGTGAAGAACCTGGAGCTGAACGCGGCGGCGGCGGACATCAGCCTTTCAGCGGAGAAGCTCGCGCGGTTGAGCGAGATCTTCGCGATCGGCGCCGGCGCCGGAAAGCGCTATCACGATAACGTTCTCAAGGGTGTCGGCATCTAACTGCCGTGATTCGTGATTCGTGATTCGTGATTCGTGATTCGTGATTCGTGACGAGGGATGAGGAGTTCTCCCTCCGCGTCCTCTGCGGTGAGAGGTTGAATGCATTTTGGCGGCTTGGCGGTTCAATAAAGCAGGGATGAGGGATGAGGAGTCGTTGACATGAACTATCGGAGGTCGGAGGCGAAGGAGGCGGCGCGGGCGCAGTTCCGGGGCGTGTGGGCGGCGATCACCACGCCGTTCACCCCGGACGACCGGCTCGACGAGGCGGGTCTCAGGCGGAACATGCGCCACTTTACCGACGTGCTCCACGTCGATGGCATCTTCTGCGCCGGCACCATGGGTGAGTTCTGGGCGCTGACGAAGGAAGAGCGCAAACGCGTCACCGAGATCGTGGTCGAGGAGGCGCGCGGAAAGTGCAAGGTGATCGCCCACACCGGGCATCACTCGCCCAACGAGACGATCGACCTTACGCGCCATGCGGAAGCAGCCGGCGCCGACTTCGCGATCGTGATCAATCCCTACTACCCGGCCGCCGGCGAGCAGCAGATCTACGAGTGGTTCGAGGCCGTCGCGTCCCGCGTGGACATCGGCGTGTGGATGTTCGACACGCCGTTTTCCGGGGTCGGGCTGTCGGCCGAGGTGACGGCGCGCATCGCGGGCCTCGAGAACGTCTGCGGCCTCAAGTGCTCGCGCCCGATTGAGCACTACGCGAAGGTCAGGAAGCTGTGCGGGGACCGGATCGTGATCAGCCATCCCGCCGAATCCGAGTCGCTCCGGCTCATGCGCGACCATGGCCAGCGGGTGCATATGTCCTCCGCCTCGCCGTACCTGTACCAGGTGGCGGGCTGGCTGCCGATGCGCGAGTACACCGAGGCCGCGCTCGCCGGGCGCTTTGCGGAAGCGGAGCAAATCTCGAAACAGCTCGACCCGATCCGCCCCGTCCACGAAAAATGGATGCGGGACCCGTGGCACCAGAACGAGATCATCCCCATCCAGTACCTCAAGGCCTGGACCGAGCTGCTCGGCATGGCGGGCGGGCAGGTGAGGCCACCACTGCCGCAGGTGACGGACGCGGAGCGGGCGGCCCTGCGCGCCGACCTCGATCAGTGCGGCTTGCTCGCGCGCCTGCCTGGCGGCAGGCAAACGCGAGCCGCATGAATCAGTGATGGGTGATGAGTGATGCGTAACGTGAAAGCCCTGAAGAAGATTTCCTTTTCCCTTTTCCCTTTTGCCTTTTGCCTTGGTATTGCTGCGGCAGAAGCGCAGCAATACCCCTCGCGGCCGATCCGGTTCATCGTGCCGTGGTCGGCGGGCAGCGGGACCGACCTGATGGCGCGCGCATTCGCGCAGGAACTGAGCAAGGCGGTCGGCCAGCAGGTCGTGCTGGACAACCGCGGCGGGGCGGGAGCGACGATCGGCACCGAGCTTGCGGCTAAATCTCCATCAGACGGCACCGTGATCTACGTCGGCGGCTCGGTTTCGATGGTGGTGAGCCCGATCATTTACCCCAAGGTCGGCTACGATCCGCTGCGGGACTTCGCGCCGGTTTCGCTGGTCTCGCAGTTCTACAACGTGGCGACCGTGCATCCGTCGCTGCCCGTCCAGTCGGTGAGGACGCTGATCGAGCTCGCCCGCGCGCGCCCGGGCGAGGTGTTGATGGGTTCGGCCGGAAGCGGCTCCACCAGCCATCTCGCGGGGGAGCTGTTCAAGAGCATGACCAACACCCGGATGCTGCACGTGCCGTACAAGAGCGGGGGGCAACTGGTCGTGGCCATCCTGAGCGGCGAGGCGCAGCTCTCGTTCTCGCCGGTCTCGACGGTCATCGCCCACGCGAAGCAGGGCAGGATGCGCATGCTCGCGGTCTCGAGCCCGAAGCGCCTCGCCACGCTTCCGGAGGTTCCCGCCATCGCCGAAACCGTGCCAGGATACGAGTTCGGCGGATGGCAGGGCATCCTGGTGCCTGCCGGGACTCCGCAGGACGTCGTGCTGCGGCTCAACGCGGCCATCCTGAAGGCGATCAACACCCAGGAATTCAGGGATTACATCGCGCGCGAGGGGTCGGTGCTGGTCGGCAGCACGCCGGAGGAGTTCACCCGATTCATACGCGCGGAGGTCGAGAAGCTGACGCCTCTCATCCGCGCCAGCGGAGCAAAAGCCGAGTGAATCCGTGAGATCGGGAGATCGGGAGGTCGGGAAGTCGAAAAACGAAAGCAAAGCCGGATTTCCAGCTCGCATTTTTGGTGATTTTAAGATTGTCGATCTCCCGCTCTCACGATCTCCCGGGTCTACTATCTTCCGATCTCCCGATCTCCCGATCTCCCGTCTTTTAAGGATTAGTAATGGCTGATAGAAACACCGAAGTCGCGCTCGACCGCTTTACCTGGCGCATGCTGTCGCAGTACGTCTCGCCGTGGGAATTCGAGCAGCTGAAGAAGAAGATCCAGACCTGGGACCAATGGTGCGAGGAATGGAGCAAGGCCGCGCGCAAGCACGACGATATCGGGGGCAAGGCGCTTGTGCAGGGGCACCGGTTGACGGCGGGAACGGCCTATATCCGCGCCGCGCTTTATTATCACTGGGCGACGTTTCTCTTTGTCCATGACCCGAAGCAATGGCTTGCCGGCATGCAGGCGATGGACGCGTGCTGGAAGAAGGCCGCGCCGCTGGTGGATCCGCCGATGGAGCTGATGGATATTCCTTTCGAGGGAACGACGCTGCCGGGCTACCTGCGCAAGCCCGCGGGCGTCGCGAAACCGCCGCTGGTGTTCCTGGTTCCCGGCGGCGACTCGACCAAGGAGGAGCTCTACGACTTCGGCGAGCACATGCTCGAGCGCGGTCTCGCGATCTTCGCGTTCGACGGCCCGGGGCAGGGACTGGTCAGCGCGCGCGTCAAGCTGCGCCCGGATTTCGAGGTGCCGATCCGCGCGGTCGCGGATTTCGTGCTGAAGCGGGCGGGCGTGGACGAGAAGCGGCTCGGCATCGGCGGCATTTCGTACGGCGGCATCTTCGCGTGCCGCGCGGCGGCGTTCGACGACCGCTACAAGGCGGTCTTTTCCGCGAGCAGCTGGTACACGCCGGCGGGCCGTTTCCCGGGCATGGACCCGCTGTCGCAGGCCGGCCTCAAGCAGTACATGGGCGAGAACGCGCACCAGGTCCAGGACAGCATCACCATGGCGGGCGCGGCGGACAAGCTCAAGGTGCCGCTGCTCCAGGTATATGGCGGGCTCGACAAGGCCTCGCCCCCGGAACACGCGTATCGCGTGGAAAAGGAGGTCAAAGGGCCGACGACGACACTGGTGTTCGACGACGGCGTGCACGTGTGCAACAACCTGAGCCACATAGTACGTCCGCTGATCGCGGACTGGCTCGCGGATCATCTCCGATGACCGCAGCGCGAACGGACGTGAGGGCGGGAGGGCGTGAGAGCGGGAGGTCGAATAACCGCTCGAACTCCCGGCCTTTCGATCTCCCGATCTCCCGATCTCCCGATCTCCCGAGCCGGCGGCGTCGAGCATGACAGTCATGCTCGACGCCGGCCGGCTGGAAGGCGTGCTCGGTATGCGCAACGCCATCGACCTGCTCGAGGAGATGTCGCGTCACGAGGCGGCGGGCAAGACGTTCATCTCGCCGCGGCTCAACACGGCGTTCGAGGGCGGCTGGATGCGCATGATGTTCGGCGCCGACTACCAGGCGGGCTATGCCGCAACCAAGGCCTATCACCTGGTCGAGGGGGCGGGGGTGCGCTACGTGGTCTCGCTCTATCGCCTGCAGGACGGGGAACTCGTCGCCGTCATGGACGGGCGGCTCATCACCGACCTGCGCACCGGCGCCGCCAGCGGCGTGGTGGCGCGCAAGGTGCCGGTGAACGGCCCGGTCTCGGTGGGATTGATCGGCGCGGGACATCAGTCGCGCATGCAGCTCGAAAGCCTGGCCTCCGTCTATCGCGTGGAATCGGCGTCGGTCTTCAGCCCGACCGCCGCCAATCGCGAGAAATTTGCGCGCGAAATGTCCGAAAAGCTCGGCATGACGGTCAAGGCTGCCGCCACGGCGGAGGCCGCCGCACGCGGGCACGCCGTGGTGGTCGCGGCGACCAGCTCGCGGAGCCAGGAGCCGGTGCTGCGCGGTGCATGGCTGGACCGCTGCCGGCTGCTGTGCGCGGTTGGCAGCACACGCCCGCAGTCGGTCGAAGTCGACGCGGAATGTTTCCGCGGCGCAGGCCTCGTCGTCGTGGATTCGAAGCGAGCGGTCGAGGAGGCGGGAGACCTTCAGCTCGCGGTGAAGAACGGCGCCGCGCCGGAGGAGAAACAGGCCACGCTCGCGCAGCTCGTCACCGGCAAGGCCGCCGTGCCCGCGCAGGGCCGGGTGGTGTTCAAGTCGGTCGGCACCGCCCTGCAGGACCTGGCGCTGGCCGCCCGCTATTACGAGCTGTTGGGGGCGTCCGCTGCCGCAAGCGTGGGCAGCCTGGCCAGCCTCAAGAAGCCGGTCAGTATGGGACGGTGACCGGCTTCAAGGCAAAAGGCAAAAGGCAAAAGGCAAAAGGGAAAAGGGAAAGGGCAGGGGCGGAAGACAGCTCGAATCACGAATCACGACTCACGAATCACGCATTTCCAAAAAACGAGGAAGACAGCATGGACAACGATTGGAACAAAGTCCGCCGCGATCTCGACAAGTCGGACAATTTCGAAGCGATCTGCAACTCGCCGTGGTATTCCGACGCAGTTTACGACAAGTTCTCCGACGAGGAATTCGCACGGCGTCACGAGGCCGCGCGCAAGCTGATGGTCCGCGACGGCTTCGACGCCCTCATCCTCACCGGCGGTCCCGACATCTACAGCCACGGCGGCGGCGTGGTATGGGGCTCGGGCCTGATGGACGATCGCGGTATGTGCCAGTACATGGTGCTGCCGCTGAAGGGCGAGCCCACGCTGATCTATCCCCATTACGGTTGCCACATCGAGGCGGCGCGGAGGATGGTGTCGGTGCGCGACGTGCGCAGCGGCCAGCACGGGAAGTACGGCAAGGCGGTCGCCGAGCGGTTGATCGAGCTCAACCTGCAGAAGGCCCGTATCGGCATTACGGCCGCGGACCGCACCGGTCCCGAATTCATGGGCGTGCAGGCTTACCAGGACCTGCAGAAGCTGCTGCCGCAGGCGACGTTCGTGTTCTGCCCCAACCTGCTGCACGAGCTGACCTATCGCAAGAGCGCGGAAGAGCTCAAGGCCATGGCCAAGGCGGGACAGCTCGCCATCAAGGCGCTGGAAGCGGTCAAGGCGACCGCCAGGCCCGGTGTGCGCGAGTACCAGCTCGCGGGTGCTGTCGCGAACGCCGTGCTGAGCGAGGGCGGGCGCTATCATCTGCTGATGATCGGCTCGACCTCGATGCACGATCCCAAGATCATTTTCCCCAATCCGAACCCGTCGGCGCGCGTGCTGAAAGAGGGCGACGTCGTGCTCTCCGAGCTGGCGATGTCCTACATGGGCTATTCGGCCAAGATCGGGCATCCGGTCAGCGTCGGCCGGCCGACCGAGAAATACCAGGCGTTCTTCAAGGACGTCGTGCTGGGCGGATTCAAGGAAGTCCGGGCCCTGCTCAAGCCGGGGACCACGCTCGAGGAAGTGCGCAAGGTAGGCAGCCAGACTTTCCGCAAGCGCGGCGGGCAATCGCGTCCGACCATCATGCACGGGCTCGATCTCATCACGTCGGTGCCGTTTATCCGCGCCGACCGCGTGCGCGCCGAGCCGTACGAGACGACGATGCAGCCGGGCATGACCTACAACATCGAGATCACCCCGGTGGACAAGGAGGGCGTCTACGGTATCTTCTACTCGCGCTCGTTTGCCATCACCGAAACCGGCTACCAGGATCTCACGCCGTACCCGGTCGACGAAATTATCGTCGCCGGATGAGGTAAGGACGAACAGACGGGAGCGCGGGAGAGCGGAAGGGCGGGAGAGCGGCAGAACCGGGAGGGCGGGAGGGCGACTAAAGCCGTGAGGGCGGGAGCGCGTGAGGGCGAAAAGCACAGGATGTTCGATCTCCCGCTCTCCCGATCTCCCGAGTCCACGAGCACCATTGGAGGAGGAAGCGATGAAATGCAGAAGACAATTGTTGATAGCGATGGTGTTGACGGCTTTTCTCGCCGCCGCGCCGTCACACGGCGCGGATGCGGCGAAGGACTACCCGAACCGGCCGATCCGGCTGATCATGCCCAACGCGCCGGGCAGCTCGGCCGATACCTTGGGCCGCATCGTGGCGGTCAGGCTGGGCGAGGCGCTCGGCCAGCAGGTGGTGGTGGACAACCGTGCGGGGGCCGGCGGGTCGCTCGGCCTGGAGATCGGGAAGAACGCGAATCCGGACGGTTACACGCTCATCACGTCGTCGCTTTCGGCTCTCACCGTGTCCCCGCACATCCGCAAGGGCCTCGCGTACGACCCGATTAAGGATTTCGAGTACGTCGCCATGTACTCGCGGCAGGGTGCCGTGCTCGTCGTTTACCCGGGGCTGCCGGTGAAGAGCGTGAAAGAGCTGATCGAGTACGCGAAGGCAAGGCAAGGGAACATCAACATGGCCTCCGCCGGGCCCGGCTCGACAAGCCATTTCAACGGTGTCGCGTTCATGATGGCCGGGGGATTCAGTTCGCTGCACGTGCCTTACAAGGGCGGGGGGCCCTCTACCGCCGCCGTCGCGGCCGGGGAATCGCACTGGACGATGCCGCCGTCGGCGGCGGTCATGGCCCTGGTGCGAGCGGGCCGGTTGCGTGCGCTGGGCCACACGTTGCCGCAGCGAACGCCGCTGCTCCCCGACATGCCGGCCGTTGCGGAATCGTTGCCGGGATTCAAGTACGTTGCTTTTTCCGGCTTTCTTGCGCCCCGGGGCGTGCCGAAGGCCATCCTCGACAAGATCCGCGTGACCGTGGACCGGATCATCAATACCCCGGAAATGCGGGAGCAGCTTGCGCTGCAGGGCGCCGAGCCCGCGACCGGGACTCCCGCGGAATTCCGCAGGGCGGTGCACGAGGAGCTCGTGGAAACTGGCAAGCTGGTGAAGGCCATTGGACTTAAGGTGGAGTGACGAATGACCCGAGGGATGAGGGATGAGGGATGAGGGATGAGGGATGAGGAATGAGGAGTTTGCAGTTTGCAGTGGGCAGTTTGCAGTTACTGCCAACTGACGGCTGACGGCTGCCAACTCCGCTCGACTCACGATTCACGAATCACGCAATTCACGGGAAAGACAAATGGCAAAGAAAGCAGTAAAGACGGCCAAGACGAAGGGCAAGGCCGAAAAAGTGAAATACCCGCGCATCGACGAGCGCGCCGCGGAGAACTTCGTCTCGCTGCAGGAAATCGTGGCGACGGCGCGGCGCAATTTGCCGCAGGCGCTGTGGGACCACCTGTCGGGCGGCTCGGATTCGGAGACCACGCTGCTCCGCAACCGGCAGGCGCTCGACAGTCTTGCCTTGCGCCAGCGCGTGCTGGTGGACGTGCGGAGGATCGACATCACGACGACGCTGCTGGGGCAAAAGCTCAGCAGCCCGGTTTTCCTGGCGCCGGTGGGCGGCTTCGTCGGCTTCGCGCACCCCGAAGGCGCGTGCAACGTCGCGCGGGCGGCAGTCGCGCATGGCACCACCGCATTCATCAGCACGGCGGCCAAGCCGGGCCTCGAAGAGGCGGCAGCGGCCGTCAAGGAACCGCTCATCTTCCAGCTCTACGTGCGCGCTGACCGCAAGTGGGTGGAGGACATCCTCGACCGCGCGAAGGCGTCCTGCTACCGGGCGCTGTGCGTGTGCGTGGACCGCAACTATTACGGGCGCCGCGAGCGCGACATCATCGGCCGCGCCAGCGTGCGTGAAGGATTCGGCGACCCGTCGTTCCAGATGGGCCTCAAGTGGGCCGACTTGATCTGGATGAAGCAGCGCATGAAGGTGCCGCTCATCGTCAAGGGCGTCGCCAC
>CAYYZZ010000031.1:0-4916 GCA_964476235.1 uncultured Streptomycetaceae bacterium
TTTCGTGCGAAACGGGCCCGGTTGCGTCCACGGCGAATGCCGCCGCCATCTCCGCGGGTGTCAGCGGCTCGCGCGCGGCAAACTGGTGCTCGAGCACGGCGAGGTCGGCTTCCGAAGCGTCATCCGCAACGGCCAGGCGCTCCGCGACCCGGGTGCGCAACACTTCCTGCGGCGCGTGGAAGTCCAGGATCAGGAACGGCGCATCGAGCCGTTCCGCGATGGCCCGGAAAGCGTCCCGCTCGGAGCGTTTGAGAAAGGCCGCATCGACCACGACCGGATAGCCGGCGCGGAGCGCATCCTGGGCGAGCTCGCCCAGCCGTCGATAGGTTGCCGCGGTCGCCTCCGCTGTGTAGATGCCGCTTCCGAGCCCGGACCCGCTCGATGAGAGCGGCGCGAGGCCGTGCAAGCGCTTGCGCTCGAGGTCGGAGCGCAACCGGACCGCCCCCAGCAGCTCGACGAGTGGCTGTGTCAACGTGGTCTTGCCGCACCCGGAGAGACCATGGGCGAGGATCAGCGCGACGCGTTTCGGGGCCGCGAGGCGGCCGGCCAGGCGCAGGTAATCCTGGAAGGCGCGTGCCAGACGCGCTTTCTCGGTGCGCCTCAGGCCGGGCTGCCGCGAGCGCATGAGATGCACCTTCGCGCGCACCAGTGCCCGGTAGACGAGGTGGAAACGCAGCACGCCGAGCCCGGCGTAATCTCCGGTTGCCTCGAGATAGCGGTTGAGAAAGCGCCACGCGAGATCGCCGCGGCCCCGGTCCTCGAGGTCCATCGCGAGAAACGCGATCTCGCTCATGACGTCGATCCAGCGCAGTTCCTCGTTGAATTCGATGCAGTCGAAAGGCACCGGGCGCCCGTCGAGCACGACGATATTGCCGAGATGCAGGTCGCCGTGGCACTCGCGCACGAAACCGCCGCGCTTGCGCGCCTCGAAGGCGGCCCGGCGCGCGGCAAACTCGCGCTCGGTCCAGTGGCGCAGCGTGCGCAAGGGCCTGTCGTCGGGCGACGTCTTGAGCAGAGGCAGCATCTGCTCGAAGTTCTGCAGCGCGGAGGCCAGCACCGCCCCGGGCGCGCCCAAGCGGTCGTCCGGCCGCGCCGCGGGCACGGCCGCATGGAATCCCGCGACCAGGGCGGCCAGGGCGTCGATTTCGGCCGCGCCGAATGTCCCGCTCGCGAGTCGGGCGCTCGCAAGCGCCTCTTGCGGAAACTCGCGCATCTTCACCGCGTAATCGAGCACCGGCCCTTCGCCGCCGATGCGGGGGGCGCGCGCGTCGCCGCGTATCGATACGACGTCGAGATAGAGACCGGGAGCGAACCGGCGGTTCAGCCGCAGTTCCTCTTCGCAGTAGTGGCGCCGCAGGCCGAGCGTGGTGAAGTCCGCAAAACCGAGGTTCACCGGCTTCTTGATCTTGTAGGCATGGGGTCCCGTCAGGATGACCCAGGATAGGTGCGTCTCGATCACCCGCACCCCGGCGACCGGATGGGGATAGCATTCCGGACGCGTGAGCGCGGCGAAGAGGGGCGTCCCTGTGGCGGCGCGCCGCCCGGCGGGTGCGGTCATGGCGTATGCGGCCTTTCCCGGTCATTAGAGCGCGGTCCCGGTCGCGCGTTCTTGATCTGCATCAACCGGCGGAACAGCTTGCCGGATAGGATGATTTCATGCGGGTCGCGCCCGCGCAATCGGGGATGAAGCCGAAATGAGCCATCTGACCCACGAGCAAACCGCGCAGATCGAACAAGGGTTGCGGGAGCGCGAACGCACGCTGCGGGCAGAGATCCGGGAGGGGCTGCTGCGATCCGGCGAGGCGCACCACAAGGACATCGCCGGCATGGTGTCCGATGCCGGGGACGAATCGGTGGCCAACCTGCTTGCCGACGTCGACATCGCCGCCGTTGACCGGGACGTGCGCGAACTGCGCGAAGTCGAGAGCGCGCTCGCGCGGGTCGCCCGCGATGATTTCGGCGCCTGCGCCGACTGCGGCGAGCCCATCGGCTATCCCCGGCTCAAGGCATCTCCCGCAGCAGTACGATGCCATGCCTGCCAGAGCCGGCACGAGCGCGGTTACGCCCACCCGGAAACGCCCACCCTGTAGCGCGCATCGCATGGAGGCTCCCATGTTCAAGAACCGGGAAGATGCGGCGCTGCAGCTGGCCCGGCGCCTGAAGCCCCTCAACCTGAAAGCGCCTGTCGTGCTGGCCGTGCCGCGCGGAGGCGTGGTGATCGGCGCCGTGCTCGCCCGGGAGCTGGGCGGTGAGCTCGACGTCGTGCTCGCCCGCAAGTTGCGCGCGCCCTATCAACGCGAGCTCGCGATCGGCGCCATCGGGGAAGACGGCGCGATCTACCTCGATTCCTCCGCAAGGCAGATCGAGGGCGTGACGGAGGCCTACATCCAGGCCGAGCGCGACCGCCAGATCGCGGAAATCGAGCACCGCGGCAGGTTGTTCCGGGGCGCCAGTCCGGCCGTGGATATCACCGCACGCTCCGTCATCATCACCGACGATGGCATTGCCACCGGCTCGACCATGCTTGCCGCGCTGCACGTCCTTGGCGCCCGCAACCCGCGCGAGGTCATACTCGCGGTGCCCGTCGCGTCGCCGGACGCGCTCGAGCGATTCCGGCCGAAGTGCAGTCGCGTGGTATGCCTGCTGACCCCGGACTACCTCGGCGCGATCAGCATGTACTACGGCGACTTCACCCAGGTCGAGGATGATGAGGCCGTCCGGTTGTTGCGCGAATCCCGCGCCCTGAAGCCGGGGGCGGTGGAAGGCCAGGCACATACAGGAGGTTAGACGATGGTTACCTCGAGGCGAGTGACAACCGGCTGGGGGTGCCGTTTCTGGACTTTCGTGGGACGGCGGGCATCGATGCTGGGCGTGGTCCTGTTGACGTGGGTTGTCGCGGCACAGGTGCAGGGCGCGGCTGCCCCGCGGATCCGGAGCGTGGGAGAGGCGGTTTTCGTTTCCGGCGGGATCGGCAGCGCCGAGCAGGATCAGGCGCCATGCTGATCGGCGTGCCCAAGGAAACCAAGGTCCACGAGTATCGCGTGGGTCTCACGCCGGAAAGCGTCGGCGAGCTGGTCGGGCGCGGTCATCGCGTGGTCGTGGAGCGGGGCGCCGGCGAGGGCATCGGCGCGAGCGACGATGATTACCGGTCGGCCGGCGCGGGCATCGCCGCGACGCCGGACGAGGTTTTCGCCCAGGCGGAACTGGTCGTGAAGGTGAAGGAGCCGCTTGCGCCGGAGCGGGCGCGGCTGCGTCCGGGCCAGGCGATCTTCGCGTACCTGCATCTCGCGCCGGACCCGGAGCAGGTGCGTGATCTCCTCGCCAGCGGCGCCATTGCCATTGCGTACGAAACGGTGACCTCGGTGGTGGGCAGCCTGCCGCTGCTCGCCCCCATGTCCCAGGTGGCAGGCCGCATGGCCATGCAGGTCGCGGCCCACTACCTGGAGCGGCCGCACGGAGGCCGCGGCGTGCTGTTATCCGGCGCCGCCGGCGTGCTGCCGGCGCGCGTCCTGGTGCTGGGAGCGGGGATAGTCGGAACGAACGCGGTGAAAATCGCATCAGGCATGGGCGCCGAGGTGACGGTTCTCAACCGGTCGTCCGGGCCTTTTCGGGGCCTGATCGCGGAATTCGGCCCGGGGTTGAAAGCCATGCTCTCGACGCCCGCGGCGATCGAGGCGCAGTTGCCCGGCGCCGACGCCGTCATCGGCGCGGCCCTGGTGCCCGGGGCGCTCGCGCCAAAGCTGGTCACGCGGGCCATGCTGTCCGGGATGAAGCGCGGCGCGGTGATCGTGGACGTCTCGATAGACCAGGGCGGGTGCTTCGAGACCTCGCGCCCGACGACCCACGCGGACCCCGTGTACACCGTGGACGGCGTCATCCACTATTGCGTCGCCAACATGCCGGGCGCGGTGCCGCGCACCTCGACCTACGCGCTCAACTACGCCACTCTTCCCTTCGTAACCGAGCTCGCCGACCACGGCGTTGCCGGCGCGCTCAGGCGCAACGCGCATCTCCGCAACGGCCTCAACGTGTTCCGCGGCGCGATCACGCGCCGCGCGGTGGCGGATGCGCTGGGATGCCCGTGCACTGATGCGCTGCGCGCACTGGGCGCGTGACGATCGGGCCGCGGCAGCCGGACGGCGCTAGCCGTGCCGAACCACGTCCGTATTGGGCCTGTCGGAGACGATGTTCCCGTCAACCAGCTCGATGATGCGGTCGCAACGCCGCGCGAGTCTCGGGTCGTGCGTGACGATCAGGAAGGTCGTCGCGCTGGTTTCGTTGATATCGCGCAGCACGTCAAACACGCTGTCCGCGGACTTGGTGTCCAGGTTGCCGGTGGGCTCGTCGGCCAGCACCAGGGCCGGATTCATGGCCAGCGACCTTGCGATGGCTACGCGCTGCTGCTGGCCGCCGGAGATGTCGGTCGCCTTGTTGTTCCGCCAGGGCGTGAGGCCGACCCGGTCGAGCAGGGTGGCCGCGGTGGCGCGCATCTCCTCGTCGGGCCTGCCCCGCGCGGCAAGGATCGGCATCATGACGTTCTCGAGCGCCGTGAATTCCGGCAGCAGGTAGTGGTGCTGGAAGACGAAGCCGATCGAGCGGCCGCGCAATCTCGTCAAGGCTTCGTCGCCGAGCGCGTTGGTCTCCTCGCCTTCGATGACCAGCCGCCCGCCGGTCGGCTGGTCGAGCAGCCCGATCAGGTTGAGCAGCGTGCTCTTGCCCGAGCCGGACGGCCCGATGAGCGCGGCGAACTCTCCGCGCTCGAGCACGAGATCGACCCCGTGCAGCACCTCGATCGCCACCGGCGTGCCGAGGCCATAGGACTTGCGCACTTCCGAAAGCCGCAGCGTTTCCATCGCGGCGCCTAGCTGCGTATCGCCACGACCGGGTCGAGCCGGGCGGCACGGCGCGCCGGCGCT
>CAYYZZ010000031.1:5016-12989 GCA_964476235.1 uncultured Streptomycetaceae bacterium
CTAGCTGCGTATCGCCACGACCGGGTCGAGCCGGGCGGCACGGCGCGCCGGCGCTATCGCGGAGAGGATTCCCACGAGGGTCGCGCCGACCGCGGCGATCGCGAAAAGTGACGGCTCCATCTCGATGATGAACATCGGCGTGCCGTCCGGATTCTTCGCGACGCCGCGCCACACCAGCAGAAACCCCCAGGCGAGCAATGAACCAAGCACGGAGCCCGCCAGCCCCATCACGCCCCCCTGGATCAGGAATACCCGCAGCACCTGCGCTCGCGAGGTTCCCATGGCGCGCAGGATGCCGATCTCCCTCGATTTCTGGATCACCGAGACGACCAGCACGCTGGCAATGCCGAGCGCGACCGTCAGACCGACGAACACGCGGATGAGCGTGTTGGTGACGATCTGCGCCGCCATCGCGGTGAAGAATTGCGCGTTGGTCCGGATCCAGCTGTCCACCTGGAGGTCGGTGCCGGCGCGTATGGTTTCCGCGATGTGCTCGGCCGCGAACGGATCGTGCACCTTGACCTCGATGGCGGAAACGCCGCCGATCAGGTCAAGCAGGTTCTGCGCCGAGCGCAGCGCGATGTACACGCTGCGCTCGTTCACGCTCTTGTTGCCGAAATCGAAGATGCCGATGACCGTCAGCGTCGCGGTCGCGCCCGATGCGGTCGCCAGCCTCAGCTTGTCCCCGACGCTTGCGCCGAGGTCCGCGGCGAGCTCGGTGCCGACGATGATATCGAGCGGGCCGACGTGATGGCGGCCGGCGACGATCTTCTCGGGAAGTGCGATCACGTCGAAGTAGCTCTCGGGCTCGATGCCGGTGATCGTGACCGCCTTGTTGGCATCGCCGCGAAGTGCGAAGCCGGGACCCGAAACAACGGGCGTCAGCGCAATCACACCGGGCACCCGCGCCACCTGCTCCCGCACTTTCCGCCATTGGTCGATGGAGCGCAGTTGCTGGGACCTCGGCTGGACCTGGGCCGCGATTTCGGCATGCGTCCCGGCACGCAGCGGGCGCGCCACCTGGTCGGGCGGCAGGATGACGATGGGAGCCTGGAAGTTCAGCGTCCGCCGGACGACGTTGCTCTGCAGGCCCGACAGCACGGCCGACATGAAGATGATCACGCCGCCGCCGAGACCGACACCGAAGATGATGAGCAGCGTCTGCATCAGCCCGTTGCGCATGAAGCGGAAGGCGACGATCAGCTCGAAGAAGGCAAAGCGGTTCACCCTAGCCACCGCCCGCCGCCGCGGCGACGGCGCGCACGTGCTGGCCGTTCCGTATTGCGGCATTGGCCGCGGAGACCAGGAGGTCGCCCGGCGCCACGCCTTCCAGTATCTCCACGCTGCCGTCGCCCTTGAGTCCGAGCTTCACCGCCCGGCGCACCGCCCGGCGCCCGTCCACGGCCAGGACCCACGGTTGCGCGCTGTTCGCCTCGCGCACCGCGTCGGCCGGCACCACCACGGCGCCAGCGCTGCGCGCGATCTCGATGTCCACCGAGACCGTCATGTCCTGCCGGAGATACTCCGGCGGGCTCGGAACCCTGAGCTTCACCTCCACCGATCCGCGCAGTGCGTCGATGCCGGGATTGATGTAAACGAGCTCGGCCGCGAAGCGTTCCCGGGGAAAGGCATCGGCCGAGCCGAGCGCTTTCTGCCCGAGCTTGAGCTGGGCCAGGTTCTTTTCGTCTATCTGCACGACGATCTGGGTCTCGCCGGAGGGCGCGAGCGCCATGAGCTCCTTGCCCGGCTGCACCACGTTGCCGGGCTCGACGGCCCGCGCAATGAGGGTGCCGTCAACCGGCGCGCGGATGATCGTCTCGTCGAGCCTGGCTTGCGCCACGCCCAGGCTGGCGCGCGCCTGCGCGAGCGCGGTCTGCGCCAGCGCGAAGTCGCTCCCCGCCGGGCTGTTGCTCTGCACCTGCAGTTGCGCCGCCCGCAACTGGCTGTCGGCCACGTCGAGATTGCGCTGCGCATCGTCGAGCGCCGCCTGGCTCACGAACCCCTTCGCTTTGAGCTCGCGCGTCCTTTCGTATTGCCGGCGTGCCTGCGTGAGGTTCGCCTGCGCCTGGACGAGTCCCTGCTCCGCCGCGGGAAGCCCCAGTTCGCGCAGCTGGCGCACCTTCGCTTCCGCCTGGGCGACGGCCGCGCGCGCCTGCGCCACGGAAGCGCGCTCGTCGTTGTCGACCAGCTCCATCAGGATGTCGCCGCGCTTGACGGCCTGGCCTTCCCGCACCGGGATGCGCATGACGCGTCCCGTGACCACCGCGCCCACCGACACGCGCTGCGGCGTCATGATCCGGCCGCTCGCCACGACGGTTTGAACGAGATCGCTGCGGACCGCCTGATAGGTTTCGACCGGGGTGCCGAGGAGAATATTGCGCGCGGCAAATCCGCCCGCTGCCACGGCAAGCGCAGCCAGCGCCGCCGTCTTGAGCCAGCGGCGGCGCGGCGGTAACGGCTCGCCGTTCAAAGCCATGCGTCCGCTTGCATCGGAGATCGATATCGCGCGCGAGCTCGACCGGGTACCCCGTGCCCGCTCAACGCCGCCGGCGGGCGCCGGATCTCACCAGCAGCACCGGGACCGGGGTCGTGCGGATGACGCCTTCGGCGTCGCTGCCCATCACCATGCGGGTGAGGCCGCGGCGCCCGTGCGTGCCGATCACGATGAGGTCCGCCCGCCACTTCCTGGCCTGCCCGACGATGACGTCGGACACGTCGCGGAGGACGTTTTCGACCAGCACGGTCTTGAACCGGACGCGCTGTTTCCGGAGCCGGGATGCCGCTCTCCCGAGGATCTCTCGCCCGCTCTCGCGCAGGGAGGCCAGCAGGCGCTCCACCGCCGCGCCGCCGCCATCGAGATTCCGGGTGAGCACGCTTTCATCGACGACGTGCAGCAGGCATAGCGTTGCGCGCTGCTTCCGTGCCATCCTGATCGCTTCGTCGAGACCGAGGTTCGATGTGCGGC
The DNA here is from genome assembly GCA_964476235.1 of uncultured Streptomycetaceae bacterium. Classification (GTDB taxonomy): domain Bacteria; phylum Pseudomonadota; class Gammaproteobacteria; order Burkholderiales; family SG8-41; genus SG8-41. The sequence continues at coordinate 7,982 of CAYYZZ010000031.1, forward strand.
TGCCGTCAATCGGCACCAGTATTCGCTTGAACATGCCTTGCTCCTTTGGCTTCGTTGTTTTCGCCTGCGCGCCATTTTACCGGAAGCCCGGCGACTCACGGCCCCAGTCTAGTGCCGGGCAGGGTGCGCTGCTTGATGTGGATCAAACACCCATCCGGCCCTGCGCGGATAAGCTCCTGCAATGAAAGCCGGGGCCGCGCCAGTTCATCGGATCGAGTTGCGCCTGCGCGAGGTGGCGCAGCTGTTCAATTCAATGGATCCCACGCCTTTCCATCACAAGGACCTGGATCCCGACGCCGAAGAGTTCATCGAGAGCTGGGCGCTGGAGTTTCCGCCCGACAGCCGTTTCCATATCACCGTCCACGTCGAGCAGTTGCCGCCGGATGGCGATCCCGAGGTGCTGGTCACCGAGGCCATCCATAACTATTTCGACTACAAGTCCGAACTCGCGCGCCGCGAGCTGAAGCAGTTGCTCCGGCAGGGCCGCGACAGCCTCCTGATCGGGCTCGGGTTCCTGGTGTTGTGCCTGCTGGTGGCCGACATGATGAGCCAGTATGCAACCGGAACGTTCCTCGCCATCGTGCGCGAGAGCCTGACGATCGGCGGCTGGGTCGGGATGTGGCGCCCGCTGCAGATCTTTCTTTATGACTGGTGGCCGTTCGTGCGGCGGCGCAGGATCTACCAGAATCTCAGCCATGCCCAGGTTCGCGTCCTGGATGGATCCCCGCGCTCCGGCGCGCGGCATGCGGCGCCGGGAGGCGCCGGCGTGAAATAGGGGAATCGCCGTGCGCCTCATGCAATTCACCGTACCCGGGAGGCCGCTCGAGCTGGCGGCGCGGAGTCGCGCCCGTCCGGGACCCGGCCATGGAAGCCCCTTTTTTGATCCAGATCAAGTGGCATCCTCCTGCCGTTCGTATCATGCAGATGTGGCAGTCGGAGGACAGGGCATGAAACCTTCAACTCACCGGCATTCCAGGCGCGCGGGCCGCGCGCAACGGTGGCTGCTCGCGCCGTTACAGGCGCAGTGGCAGGACGCACCGGCGTTGTTCTCCGACCGCGACGATGACGCCGCGGAATACGCGAGCCTGTTGCGAGACTTCGAGTGCGCGCGCGACGAGGCGCTCGGCGCGGAACGCTACAGCTGAACTGAAACGAACGGAGGGAAGTCGAGATGACGACTATTGCTTCAATCTGCAACCGGGACGTCGTGTTCACGACACGGGAGACCACGGTTGCCGCGGCGGCGAAGCTCATGCGCCATGGCCATGTGGGCAGCCTGGTCATCGTCGAGCAGATGAACGGCAGCAAGCGCTTCCCCGTTGGTATCGTCACCGACCGCGACGTCGTGGTCGATGTCGTCGCAACCGGGCTCGACCCGGCCACGATAACGGTCGGCGACATCATGGAACGGGAACTGGTGGTGGGCCGCGAGAGCGACAGCGTGCTCGAGACCCTGAAGATCATGCGCTTCAAGGGTGTCCGGCGGCTGCCGACCGTCGACCCCGACGGGCAGCTCGTCGCCATCGTCACGGTCGACGACCTGCTGGAGATACTGGCCGAGGAGTTGAGCGAGCTGGCGAAAATCATCGCGCGCGAGCAGTCGCACGAAGCGGCGGCGAGGAAATAGCCATGGCCGCCCAACTGCAGATCACCGTGCGCGAAATGCCGCATTCGGAGGCGCTGGAGGCCGAGATCCGCCGCAAGGTGGCGGGCCTCGAGCGGGTGCATCCCCGGATCACGGCCATACGGGCGACGGTGGAAGCGCCGCATCACCACCATCACCAGGGCAACCCGTACACCGTGAGGCTCGATATCACCGTGCCGGGTAGCGAGATCCTGGTCAATCGCGATCACGCCGAGGACGTCTACGTGGCGTTGCGCGATGCCTTCCAGGCCGCGCGGCGCCAGTTGATCGAGCATGCGGAGCGCGGACAACGCGGGGACAAGACGCACCGTTTGCGCAGGCGGACCGCCGCCGCGCCGGAAGGACAGCCGGATGAATAGGACCTGCATCGTCGTTGCCGATGTCAAGATCGCGCGCTTCTACGGCGTCGAGGAGGTCGAATCGCCGCGCGTGAAGATGAAGCTTGTCGAGCGGACGGTGTTGGCCAACCCCAATTCTGACCTCAAGATACTCGGGGAAAGCATGAGCGGGCGGGTTCACACGGAGACCAACACTAACCGCCAGGCCGGACCGATGCACCCTATGGTGGCGCAACGGGAGCGGCACCGTGGCGAGTTCGATCGGCGCTTCGTGCACGAGATCTCGCGCCAGGCCGGAGAGATCACCGGGGGCTGGAAGCAGGGCACCGTCGTGCTGGTTGCCGGGCCGCGGCTGCTTGGCCTCATGCGGGAGCCACTGCGAAATGCGCTGCATCAGGGCATCGAGCTGAAGGAGCTGGCGAAGGACTACGCGCACCTCTCCGCTTCCGAGTTGCATGACCATCTCGCGCAGAGCCGTCTCATCCCGGCGCGCAGTGGCGGCAGTCAATGAACGCCACGCAGATTCTCCTCGCCAGCTAGTCCCGTCCGTCCAGAAGTAAGCCGCCATCACGCGCAGCCGCCGGGCGCGTTCCGGCGGCATGAGGCGTTCGGTATACTGGAAACGTGACATCCCGCAAACGAACGCGGCGGAGCAGCGCTGACACCCGGCGCCGGGACGGTGACGCCCGGCTCAACGCCATTATCGAGTCCGCGATGGACGCGATCATCACGGTGGACGAAGGCCAGAATATCGTTCTGTTCAATGCCGCTGCGGAGAAAATCTTCCGTTGCACGGCGGCGTCGGCCCTGGGAGGGGCGCTGGAGCGGTTTATTCCGGAACGTTTCCGCCCTGCGCACCGTTCCCATATCGAACGATTCGGCGCAACCGGCGTGACGACCCGCATGATGGGCGCCCGGCTTGCCCTGTCGGGCTTGCGCGCTGACGGCGAGGAGTTTCCGATCGACGCGTCGATTTCGCAGGTCATGATCGAGGGCAGGAAGCTCTATACCGTCATCCTGCGCGACATCACCGAGCGCAAGCGCGTCGAAGACGCGCTGGAACGCTCGCACCAGGAGCTGCGCGAGCTGTCCGCGGCCATGCACGAGGTGCGCGAAGCCGAGCGGCTGCGCATCGCGCGTGAACTGCATGACGAGCTGGCGCAATGGCTGACCGCCATCAAGATGGACGTGTCGTGGCTCTCTTCGCGCCTGCCGCGTGAGCAGCCGCAACTCGTGGATAAGGCCGAGAAGATGAAAAAGCTGGTGGATACCACGGTGGCGGCGGTCCGTCGTATTGCGGCGGATCTGCGGCCGGTCATGCTCGACGACCTGGGATTGGTTGCGGCGCTGGAGAGCTTGCTGCATGATCTGTCGCAGCGCACCGGCATCGTCGTCAGTTTCGAGGCGGACGAGGCCGGGCTGGATTTCGGCGAGCCGCTGTCGAGCGCGCTCTACCGGATCGCCCAGGAGGCTCTGACCAACGTTGCCCGCCACGCGCAGGCGACCCAGGTCGGGGTCGCGATGCGGATCGAGGAGGGCCGGATCGTGCTCGCGGTGCGCGACAATGGCAAGGGGTTCGACCCGGAGGCCGCGGGGCAAAGAAAGTCGTACGGCGTGCTTGGCATCCGGGAGCGTGCCCACACGCTCGGCGGAACCGCGCGCATCGTCCGGCTCGAAACGGGCGGGATGCTGGTCGAGGTCGCGATCCCGGTCGCGCGTTATCGCAAGGGGGAAACGGGGCATGATCAGGGTCTTGCTGGCTGACGACCACGCGGTCGTCAGGGCCGGATTGAGGGAAATCCTGACCGACGCCGGTGACATCACGGTGGCGGGTGAAGCAACAAACGGCCAGGAGGTCATGGTCCAGATCCGCGGGCAGGATTTCGACGTTGCGGTGCTCGACATGTCCATGCCGGGCCGGAGCGGTATCGATCTCATCAAGCAGGTGAAGAGCGAGAAGCCGAAGCTGCGCATCCTCATTCTCAGCATGCACAGCGAGCAGCAGTACGCCGTGCGCGCGCTCAAGGCGGGTGCTTCGGGCTACCTCACCAAGGAAAGCGCCGCCGACGAGCTGGTGGCGGCGATACGCCGCATCGCGGCGGGCGGCGCCTACGTGACGCCTGAAACCGCGGAGCGCCTGGTGCTCGATGCCAACCGCGCGTCCGATGCGCCGCCGCACACGCTGCTCTCCGACCGCGAGTTCCAGGTGTTCCAGCTGATCGCGAAGGGAAGCGCGGTGGGCGAGATCGCGAAGCAGCTCTCGCTCTCCGTGAAGACCGTGAGCACCCACAAGACGCGCGTCCTGGAAAAGATGGGCCTCGCCAACCAGGCCGAGTTGATCCGCTACGCCCTCGAGCACAAGCTGCTCGACTGATCCGGCGCGATGGGGTGACGTAGGAGTTTGTCGGACTTACGTCGGACAAACTCCTCAATAAAATATCCTCAGATGGTTCTTCTGGTAGCAACCCGGTGCACTTCTGAGTCAGTACTTTTTTAGGCGGATGCGGGCAAGCGCTTCCACGCCGGCGCGCATCCGCCTGTAGGACGATTCCTACGCCCCTTCCGTCTTTCCTACACCCGTTTTCAGACTCGCGCCGATAGTGAGCCGCGATTCGCGTCCGCATACTGCGGACCATGGATTACGACTACCTGGCGAGGCACGACATGAAAGTCTTCGTGGTGGAGGATTCCGCCGCCGTGCGGGAGCGCCTCGTCGAGATGATCCGCGAGATCGCCGACATGGAAGTGGTGGGCGAAGCCGCGACCTACGACAAGGCCATCGCCGGCATCATGAACACGCTGCCGGACGTGGCGATCCTCGATATCAAGCTTGCGGACGATACCGGCAGCGGCATCGACGTGCTGAACGAGGTCCGGAAGGGGTTGCCGGCAATGCGGGCGATCGTCCTGAGCAATTACGTCTCGCCGCAGCACCTGAAGGCGAGCGCCGACGCCGGCGCCGAGTTCTTTCTCGACAAGTCCTCGGATTTCGAGCGCATTCCCGAGATCCTGGAGCGGATGAGGG
>CAYYZZ010000031.1:13089-16182 GCA_964476235.1 uncultured Streptomycetaceae bacterium
CTCGACAAGTCCTCGGATTTCGAGCGCATTCCCGAGATCCTGGAGCGGATGAGGGGCGGAGACAGCGCCCGGTAGCAGCAGATTTCCCGATCGCAAGCCACTCGTTCAAGGAGGTTGCCATGTTGCAGACCGTAGCGTTACCCCGATCGATCCCGGTCATGCCCGTGAAACCCCGCAGCGCCACCATCATACGGCTCGCGCCGCAACCGGGCGGCGCGGCGGCCTGCTCGTCGTGCTGCCTGAAGGGCGTGTGCCTGCCGTGCGATCTCCGTAGTTCAGAGCTCAACCGCTTCGACCAGATCGCTACCGCCAAGCGGCGCGTCGCGCGCGGCGCGTCGCTCTACCACAACGGCGACGGCTTCGATTCGATCTACGCGGTGCGCAGCGGCGCCTTCAAGACGGTGGGCGTCTCGCGCCACGGCGACGAGAAAGTCACCGGCTTTCACCTGCCGGGCGAGCTCCTGGGACTCGAGGCGATCAGCAGCGGCCGCCATGGTTACAGCGCGGTCGCGCTCGAGGACAGCGAAGTGTGCGCCATTCCGTTCGCGCAACTGGAGCAGCTCGCGATGTCCATGCCGGCGCTGCAGCACCAGTTGCTGCGCCTGCTGTCGGGCGATATCTCGCGCGACCAAGGCCTGATGCTGCTGCTGGGCAGCATGACCGCGGAGCAGCGCCTCGCCGCCTTCCTGCTTTCGGTGTCGCGGCGCCACCAGCGGCTCGGCTACTCGGCCAACCGCTTCGTGCTGCGCATGACGCGCGAGGAAATCGGCAACTATCTCGGCCTGACGCTCGAGACCATCAGCCGGCTGATCTCGCGTTTCCAGCGCGAAGGGCTCGTTGCCGTGCAGCAGCGCGACATCGAGTTGAGGGACGCGGGCCGCCTCATGGAGATAGTCGGGCACTAGCAGGCATCGAACCTCCCCGCCCCGTTTCCCTCCTCATGCGGGGCGTTTGACGCCGGATCTTTCAGGGCCGGCGTCTTATGCTCAACGGCAGACCAGCACCGGGATGCGGGAGTGCGCCAGCACCATGCTGGTCTGGCTGCCCAGGAGCAGGCGCGAGATCCCGCGACGGCCGTGGGAGGCCATGACGATCAGGTCGCAGCGGTTGCGCCGCGCCGCCTTGATGACCTCCAGGTACGGAAAAACACCCTCGACGTGAGCGCACTTGCACGGCACTCCCGACGCCGCTGCGGCCCTTCGCACCACGGCAAGGTAACGGTCCGCTGTCTTCCGGATGTGCGCTGCATGCTGCCTGGGGGAAATAAAACCGGGGGGGACATCCTTGGCGTAGGCAACCATATTGGGTTCCCATACCGGGCCGACCCAGAAACCGATGACCCGCGCCTTCTGCTCCTTCGCCAGCCGGACCGCGCGCATGATGGCCCGCCGTGACGGCGGCGAGCCGTCGGTCGGCACCAGGATGTTCTTGAACATGGCCGGCTCCCTGTTATTCCGTGGTAACCGCGCTGGAATCAACGGCAGACCAGCACTGGGATCCTGCTGTGCGCAAGCACCTTGCTGGTTTCGCTGCCCAGCAGCAGGCGCGAGATGCCGCGCCGGCCGTGAGAGGCGATCACGATGAGGTCGCACCGGTTGCGCCGCACCGCCTTGATGATCTCCCTGTGCGGGTAATCGCCCATGACGTAAGCGCACTTGCAGCGGACGCCGGCCGCCGCCGCCGCTTTTTTCACCGCCCCGAGATAACGTGCCGCCGTTTTCCTGACCGCGGCGGTATGCACTTTTGGTGAAATGACCTCGGGAGGCACGTACTCACCGTAGATCGGCATCTGCCAAGGCGCCCCGACGTAGAAGCCGGTAATGCGCGCCTTCTGCTCCTTCGCGAGTTGCACGGCGCGCCGGATCGCCTTGCGCGAGGGCGCCGAGCCATCGGTCGGGACCAGGATGTTCCTGTACATGGCGGCCTTCCTTCTATCGCTTGTTTCGTCTTGCCAGCTCAGCGGCAAACCATCACCGGGACCTTGCTGTGAGCGAGCACCTTGCTGGTCTCGCTGCCCAGCAGCAGCCGCGATATGCCGCGGCGCCCGTGCGAGGCCATGTAGATGAGATCGCACTTCTTGCGCTGGGCGGTGCGAAGGATCTCCTCGTACGGATAGTCATTGAAAGCATGCAAGGGGTCGCAGGCAACGCCGGCGGCGGATGCGGCCTTCTCGATCGGCTTGAGATGCCTGCGAGCGATGGCCCGGACCCTGGTGGCATACTCCTGCGGCGAGATGACATGGATTACGGCGGTGTCGTCTCTGACCCTGGGGTTATAAGGCGGCGCGACGTACAGTCCCGTTATACGCGCTTTTTGCTCCTTGGCGAACTGTACCGCCCCCTTGATCACCTTGCGCGAGAGCGGGGAGCCGTCGGTGGGAATCAGGATGTTCTTAAACATGCTTTGCCTCCTTGCATCGGTTGTGCATCGCCATTCGTGTTCCCCGGGAATCAGCGAGAGCGATTACCCGTTAACTCTATGCCGGCGCCTGCTGCGCGTATTGATTCAGATCAACCCCGGGCGGTCCGCCGCATTACTGGTAGGCGACGCATTTCTCGCAGACCGTGCCGCTGACGTCCTTCTTGAGATGCGCCGCGCGGAGCTTCACGAACGGTTCGGAGTTCCACGCTTCCAGGAACGACTGCCGGTAGAGGTCGCCCATCGTCCAGTGAGCGGTGGCGTCGAAGCAGCACGCCGAGAGCTTGCCCTCGGCGGTCACGTGGCCTTCCGTGAAAGCGGACCAGCACGGCAGCGGCTCGCGCAGCGCGCCGACGCGTCCCTGGTTGCCGGCGGTGGGGCGGTAACCCAGCTGTTCCTCGCGCTGGGTGGCGAAGGCGCCCATGGAGTAGAGCGGCAGCCAGTAATGCTGGTCCACGTAGGGCAGCACGCGCTCGGCGAGCAGCCGTTCCATTTTCTGCTGCTGCTCGCCGTCGTAGCGGATCGAGGAGGCGTAAAGCCCGGTCTGGTAGCCGCCGAGTCGCCGTACTTTCCAGGCGGCCTGGATGTTCTCGAGCGCGCGCCGGAAGAGCCTGGGCGCTACGCCCATGATTCTCTCGAACTGCGCCTCGTCGGCCGCGTTCACCGACCATTTCA
>CAYYZZ010000032.1:0-16123 GCA_964476235.1 uncultured Streptomycetaceae bacterium
TCGCACTGCTCCGGCCTCGACCCGACGATTTCGATGTCCGCCGCGGCGAGCCGCGCTTTCACATCCGGCGCCTGCAGGGACTTGACGATGTCGGCGTTGAGCTTGTTGAGCACCGCGGCCGGGGCGCCGGCGCGCGTGACCAGCGCCCAGAAACCGGTGCCAGTCTGATAGTTCGGCAGGGTTTCGCGGATGGTCGGCACGTCCGGAAGCGAGGGCGCGCGCTTCGGGCTGGTCGTGACGACCACTTTCAACTTGCCGGACTGGATGTAAGGGATGGCTTCCACCAGTACGGTCGCGAGCAGCGGCACGCGCCCGGGCAGCACGTCCAGCACCGCCTGGCTGGTTCCCTTGTAGGGCACGTGCACGATGTTGATGCCGGCGGCGATGCGCAACGCCTCGGCGGCGATATGGTTGGAGGTGCCCGAGCCGCCGGTGGCGTAGGAAATCTCTCCGGGATACGCTTTCGCCAGCTTGACCAGTTCCCCCAGGTTCTTCACCGGAAACGAGGGGTGCGCGAGCAGCACCCCGTAGAGGTTGCCGATCTGAGTGATGCAGCTGAAATCTTTCAGCGTGTCGTAGGGCAGTTTGGAGTGCAGCGTCGCGTTGATCCCGAACGCTGTGATGGCGTGGAGGAAAGTGTGGCCGTCCGCCGGGGCCTTGGCAGCGAGGTCGGTGCCGATCACCGTGCCGCCGCCAGGCCGGTTTTCCACGACGACCTGCTGGCCCCAGCCGTCCGCGAGCTGCTTGCCCAGCACGCGGGCGAAGATGTCGGTCTCGCTGCCGGCGGGCAGCGGCATGATGTAGCGCACCGGGCGGGCGGGGAAGGCCTGCGCGGCCGCCTCTGCCGAAATGAATACCCCCAGCAAAACGCCCGTGCAAACTGCGAGGCGTAACGGTCCCATGGCATCCCCCTCCCGTCTGTTGTTGTGCTCACCTGCTCGAACAATCTAGCAGTAACCGGCGTGAGGTGCAAAACGATACGGCGTGAGTAATAATGAATCAGGTGGCGATGGAGGAGAAGGGACATGTCGGTACAGGCCTTGGGATACATCGGCGTTGATGCGAGCGATTTCGACCCGTGGCGCCGGTTCGCGACCGACGTCTTCGCGATGCAGGTGGTCGAGCGCGGACCCGATGCGCTTGCATTGCGCACGGACGAGCGCTGCCAGCGCGTGCTGGTGCAGCGCGCCGACCGCGACGGCCCCGCGTTTTTCGGGTTCGAGACCGCCGGCGCGGAGGCACTGAAAGAGACGGTCGGCAAGCTCGAGGCGGACGGCTTCAAAACGACGCGCGCGAGCGAGAAGGAACTGACGCTGCGCGGCGTGGACGAGATGGCCTGGTGCCGCGACCCGGCGGGCAACCGCATCGAGCTCTACCACGGCCAGGCGAAGGGCGAGGGGCCGTTCACGGCGCCGCGCCCGCACGGGGGCTTCCGCACCGGGAAGATGGGCATGGGCCACATGGTCCTGCACGCCGAGGACATCGACGCCATGAGCGCGTTTTACCGCGATTCTCTCGGATTGCGGCTGTCCGACTACATGGTCAAGCCGTATCGCCTGATGTTCCTGCGCGCCAACCCGCGTCACCACAGCGTGGGGCTGCTGCAGTCGAAACAGAACGGGGTGCACCACGTCATGTTCGAGGTGCTCGCGCTCGACGACGTCGGCCGCGCCTACGATTTCGCGCTGGAGGGCTGGCGCATCGGCCAGACGCTGGGCCGCCATTCCAACGACTGGATGCTGTCTTTCTACGCGTTCTGCCCGGCCGGCTTCATGATGGAATACGGCTGGGGCGGTCGCACGGTGGACGAGGTGACCTGGACGCCGCGCGAAGTCACCCACGGCGGCAGCATGTGGGGCCACGACCGTCTGTGGATGGATGAGGAGCGCCGCCGCACCGCCAACGAGGTCCGCCGCGCCACGGTCAAGTCGGGGCTCGGCGCGCCCCTGCAAGTCACGCGAGGTCAGTACAAAGAGGTCGAGTGAACGTCGCGTCGGCGACCCAAGCAAAAAGGCCTGCGAGATCGCAGGCCTTTTTTCTAGAGCGGCAAGGTTTAGTCTTTACTCATCACCCATCACCCATCACCAGCGTCAGCGGGACGGCGGTGGCGGCGGTGGCGGCGGCGTGTAATAGCGGGGCGCGGGCCGATCGTTGGCGGACTCGAAACGCCCGGAGACCGGGACCTTGTGGCCCTTCGCGTACATGCACTGCGTGTAACCGATGTCGTAGCGCTGCTGCAGGGTGTACGAGGAAGCGTTGGCGGCGCCCGATCCGGTCAGGGCGCCTCCAAGCAGCCCGACGCCGGCTCCCACGCCTGCGCCCCTGCTGCCGCCGATCACGGCGCCCGCTACAGCGCCCACTACTGTGCCAACCGCGGCGCTCTTGACGCCGCTGTCGGTGGCCGCCTGGTCCGGCGTCGCTCCGCCGACCTGCGAGCTGGCGTACTGCCGGCACTCACTATCGTCGAAGCGGAACTGGTCGAAGCTCTTGCCGGTGCCCGGCAGGGACATCAGGCTGGGGCCGCTTGGCACCGTCACGCACCCGGCCAGCGCGAGCAGCATCAGGATTGAACCGCCAAGACGCCAAGCACGCCAAGAAAGACAAAATAAAAAGCCGTCAGTCCTCATCCCTCATCCCTCAACTCGGCGGCTGCGGTGCCACCTTCTGCCAGCCGCCTGCGCATTGCTTCACGTAGGGGTAGTAGGCCTGCGCTTCGGGGCAGTAGTACCAATAGTCCTGGGCCTGCTCCGGGCCGGAACGCGCGTCACCGCGCTCGATGTAGGTCGTGGGCGCGGCCGGCGCGGCGACCACCGGAGGATGGTAATAATAGGGAGGCGGGTAGTAATTGTACGGGCCGGGGTAATGCCAGTAGACCGGGGGGCCGAAAACAAACCCGAAATGCACGCGCGGGCCGTGCCGATGGCTTCCGTACCGATGGCCTCCTTGCGCCGACGCTGTCTCCGCGGCCAGGATGCCCACCGCTATCATGGCCAGCAACCACGCCGCTTTCGTGGACCTCATGATCATTCCTCGCAGAATAGTCCCGTTGTTAAGACTATCAAACCGCGCGCGTGTTCGGGAGGGAAAGTGTTACAAAGTGTTACCCCGGCGGCGTTAATGTGACGGAAGCCCCCCTGTCGCGGCCGGACGGCAGCTTATTCACGCCTCCAGCCAGGCGGTTCCTTCGCGGTACAGCTGTTCCAGCGCCGGGCTCCGCGGCGTCGGCAGGCCGAGATCAACCGTCGAGCCGCTTTTCGACTGCACGTAGGCGAGGTAACGGTAGCCTTCGGGGAAGCGGCCCAGCTCCGCTTCGTCGAGTTTCAGCGTCACGCCCGGCCGCACGGGCTCGATGCGGTCCTTCTCGTAGATCGCGTTGCGCTTGAGGATACGCCAGGCGCCTTCGTGCTTCACGAAGCGGTCGTAGAAGCGGCCGTAGCAGGTGACGTCCACCTCGATGCCGTCGAGCGTGGTGCGCGAGAGCAGGATCATGCGCGACTCGGCGATCGCCTTGTGCACGTTCAGGCGGACGCTGGTGCCGCCCATGAAGTGCGTGCTGCGCGAGGTCTTGTTTTTCGCGGCGTTGGCTATGAAGGCCTCCGCGGGCCCGGTGAACCGCGTCGAGGTCATGATCCCGTCGGGATGGAACACGGCGCGCAGGCGATCCCAGTCGCCGAAATCGCGCGCGAACGCCCAGTTCTGCACCGCTTCCGTGATGGCGAGTTTGTCTTCCCACTCGTTCATTCGCTCCTCACTTTCATGGCCGCCACGACCTTGCCCCATTTCGCGACTTCATCCTTCAGGTACTTGCTCAGGTACTCGGGCGTGCTGGCGACGATGTCCACGCTCAGCGCCGTGTAGCGCTGTTTCACGTCCGGTTCCTGCAGCGCCTTCGCCAGTTCCCTGTTGACGCGATTGATCCGGTCCTTCGGCGTCTTCGCCGGGGCGTACCAGCCGTACCAGGTCACCGACTCGTAGCCGGGAACGCCCGCTTCCGCGATGGTCGGCACGTCGGGCAGGGCGGGATTGCGGCGGGTGCTGGTGACGCCGAGCGCGCGCATCCGGCCGGACTTGATGAATTGCAGGAAAGCGGGCATCGGGGCGATGTAGGCCTGCACGCGCCCGGCCATCAGGTCGTTCTGCGCCAGCCCGACGTCCTTGTACGGCACGTGCACGATGTCGATGCCGGTCAGGTTGATGAACAGCGCCATGTTCATGTGGCCCGACGTGCCGTTGCCCGTGGACGAATAGGAGATCTTCCCCGGCTGCGCTTTCGCCATCGCGATCAGGTCCTTGACGGACTTGGCCGGCAGGGAAGGCGGCACCAGCAGCACGCCGTCGGTGGTGCCGAGCAGCATCACCGACGCGAAATCGCGCACCGGGTCGTAGGGAACGGCAGGCTTGAGATGCAGGTTGACGGCGATCGACTGGCTGACGAAGAGGTGCGTGTGCCCGTCGGGCGCGGCTTTCGAGACGAGGTCGAAGGCGATGTTGCCGCCCGCGCCGGCGCGGTTCTCGACGATGAGCGGCTGGCCCCAGGATTCCGACACTTTGGATGCGAGGATGCGCGACAGCGCGTCCAGCGCGCCTCCGGCCGCGGCGGGGAGCAGCACCCGCACCGGGCGCGAAGGGAAGTTCTGGGCGCAGGCGCTGCCGGCGATGCACAGCGCGGCGAGCAAGCCCAACGCCGATTTCCAGGAAACGCTCCGCATCTTTTCCTCCTCGCTGCGGTTTCGCGCTGTTATTTCGTATTGCGAGCGGTGCAGGCCGAAACCTGTTCAAATTCTAAGGGACCGTATCAAAATGAGTGATACGGTCCCTGATGTAGGGGAGCATGAGGGGGTACCCCCTCTTTTATTGCACACTCTAACAGCAAATCGGCCGACGCAAGAAAGCCGGCTGTAAATCGTACGCGTCAGTGTCCCGCAGCGGCTGCGCACGCTTCGTGACCGTGCGCATTATTTTTACCAGATTTTCCCGGCGCGGTTTGGACATGCGCTCCGCGATGGCCGATAGCGCAGGCTCCGGCGATACCTCATCACAGGTAGCTTGCCCTAATGGATTTCAGATGGGAATTTCGACATCCAGCAGTGGCGCGTGCTGCTGGGCTCCGTAGACATCGCGGTCACCCACTGCACCGGAAGGTATGAGTCTCTCGATAGTGGCCTTGTAGGCAAAGGCCGGAGGATATTCGGTGAAGATGACCGTCTCGACCGGCACCCGATAAAGGTTGGAAATCAATTGCGGAGTAATCACGCCTGTTTTACGCACCTTGTCGAATGTCGCGGCATCCTCGAACATGATGTCGAACGTGATCTCGAAAGGGCCCGCATTCTTGCTCTTGCAGGCTTTCGCAATGTCTTTGAGCTTGGGCATCTTCGTCAGACCTGCTGGTATTCGATCGGGAACATCTGCAATGGATCTTCCGGCTCGACTACGTGCCGAAGTGAAAATCGATAGAGCACACCGCGTTCGATGTCCGACGGCGAGAACGGGAATGCCATGTTGCCTTCCCTGCACAAGCGGCCGGGGAAGTCGGTGTGCAATAAAGTCACGCGCGTGACCGAGATCACCGCATTCGCGATTTCCTGCGAAGGCGCGATGGCCTCGGCGAGTATCCCGACTTCATGCGGCACGGGGTTTTTGAGCGGTTCCCATTCACCCATGACACCATCGATTCCGTAGAGGCGTAGAAAGAGCTCATAGTCACCCGGCGAGATGTTGAACGCGGCGACCTTCGTCGCAACGGACTCGCGGATGGTTTTCATGAACTGATGGATCTGCCCGATAAGTCCAGGATCGCGGGTGCCGGCAAACGTGATTGCGCTGTAGCCTGCGCGCTCCGCACCTTCCAGCTTGATCGTATAGGACTGCGGCAGCCACTTCATGCCGGAAATGCGGACTGCGCGCTCCGAATGGGCCTCGATTTCGCACGCGCTCGTGTCGAGCGTGCCTCCCGGCTCTTTGTGCGTGATGGGACTCGCATTTTCGTGCAGTGCCTGTACGGCGACGGAGAGCGGGGTGCAGCGGCGCTCGGCAGCGACCGGCTCCAACTCCACGAAATCCGGCGTTACCGTCGCCATCAGGCAGTCGTGCCCTTTCGGCAGGGCGGCGTTACACCCGCATTCGAGCATCTTTCCCGCGTACCACGATGGCGCAGGCGGCATGCCGTGATGCATGGCGAGCGCCGCCCACGGTGCGGGGTCGGTACTGCGGCCGGCGAGGATGACCTGCGCGCCCGCTGTGAGCGCCTCCATGTATGGTTCGGGTCCCATCATGCCGACGATGCGCTCGGCGCGATCAAGATCAGCGCTCGTCAGAATGGCGCCAGCACGGCCCAGCGGATGCAGGTGGCCGCTTTCGAGGCGACCTTTGAGCCAATTCCTGTCCTGCTCCGAGTGAATGACCGCCAGCTTGAAGTGCAGGTCGTGCTCTCGGGCAACCTCGTGAACGATCTCCACGCACGCCTGCAGATGTGGCTCGCCGCCCGCGCCGCCGCAGGTTCCGATCATCATCGGGATGTGGGTCGCGATGGCTCCGCGCAGCAGCAAGCCGAGATCACGCTTCATCGCCAACCGGCTCGTCAGTGTTTTCCCGGACCCGAGGTAATGTGGACCCGGATCGGAACTGCCGCCATCGACGCCTATCATGTGGGGTTCGCGTTTCAGCCCCGCCCTGAGCGAGCTTTCGGGAAAGCCGTAGCCCAGGATCCCCGACGCCGAAATCATCCGAACGGCAGAGTGTTTCATCGAGGGCCTCCGCGGGGCAGCCGTTGTATCGATACTTCACGCATTGATGACCCGAGTCACGGGAACCGGCCCGACTTTGTGTTCGGCGGGCGAAGGCACGACCATCATTCGCGATGATTGGTTTACTTCACCGCAGAAAAAATCCGCTGCGCCACGCAGGGAGAGCCCGGCGCGTGGAGCAGCTCGCGCACCAGCCGCTCGGTCCAGGCTTCCATCTCGGGGTTCGTCTTCTCGTGCCGCGGGAAGTGCTCGTTGCGGGCTTCCAGCGACGCAAACTCGTAGAGCACCCCGTGCTTGGCCCAGCCCGAGACCGATACCAGCTTGCGGACCTCGACGCAGCCGGGCAGCTTGTTCATCGAGGGCAGGCGCCAGTTGGCGTACCAATCGAGTATCTCGTCCTCATCCGCCGAGCTGGCGTTGAAGCTGCCCAGCTGTATGCAGGGGCTCAGCGCCTGTTTCGGATCGCGCTTGTCCGTCTCGGGGCCGCCTGTGCGATTCTCGTCGGTGAAGATATTCACGCGTTCGCCGATCCTTGCGGCCAGCATCTTCTGGTCTTCCTTCGGCAGCCCAGCGTGCAGCTTGCGCGGCGTCGGATGCGCGAAAGCGTGCGCATTCTCCGCGCCAATAATCAGTATGTAGGCATTGCCGCGCGGTACCACGGGATCGTCGGTATGGTGCAGGTGGCGGCGGCCTGGCGCGCCCGACATCGGCGCCGTCACGTCGTTTTTAAAGTGCGCGCCCCATAGAATACCCGGCCGCCCGATCAGCTTGGGCATGTAGGCTTCATGTGCCCATTTCAGGTAGGCGTCGCGGCCGTTATCGGGCAAGTCGTACCAGGATATCCAGAGCGCTAGGTCCACTATGTGTCCCCTTGTGTGGAACCCGATATTGCAGCAAACCAGCGAGCTTCGCACCCGATTTTCCACGATATGGTCTGAGACAACCGATTACATCTCTACTCCATCCGGTATACTGCCTGAAAGAGTTTGAAAAGCGAGGAACATATGGAGCGCCATTTCAACCGCGTAGCGGAGGACCTCGGAAATGCCGTGGGGTTAGAGCACGTTCAAGTCAAGGTGCCCGACCAGTATCTCGCAACCTTGTTCTACATTACGGGGCTTGGGCTGACGCGCGACCCGTATGTAGTAACCGGCGTCGAAAACATGTGGATCAATGTCGGTCGTAGCCAGTTTCACCTGGTTACAGGAAATCCGCAAATCGTGCGAGGTCACATCGGCATCGTGTTACCCGATCGTGGGTCGCTGTTGCGCCGGTTGTCATCAGTGAAAGAACGGCTGTCGCACACGCGGTTCACGATCAACGAGCATGAAGGCTACGTAGAGACTACTTGCCCATGGGGCAATCGTTTTCGCTGTTTCGAGCCGGACGCGGAGCGATATGGCCGCATAGTGCTGGGGATACCCTACGTAGAGTTCACGGTGCAGGTGGGACACGCCGATGGCATCGCGCGTTTTTACCAGCAGGCTATCAAGACGCCGGCCTCCGTTGAAGAAGATGCGCAAGGGCGGTATGCGCGGGCGAAGGTTGGAAAGGCGCAATATTTGCAGTTTCGTGAAAGCACCCAGCCTGTTTCGGAATACGATGGACATCACCTTCAAATCTATGTGAGCGATTTTTCCGGGCCGCATCGCTGGCTGGACCAAAGGAAGCTGATCAGCGAAGAGAGCGATCAGTACCAATATCGCTTCACCGACATCGTGGATCCTGATAACGGCAGGCAACTATTCACGATCGAACACGAGGTGCGCAGCATGACCCATCCGTTATTCGCGCGCCCGTTGGTTAATCGCAACCCCGACCAGACCAACCGGAACTATGCCCCCGGGTTCGATACGGGGCAGTGGGGTATGTGGCGTGAAGAGTAGCTATCCCGATTTGCCGGATGGAACGGGCATCCTTGCGTAGTGGCCTCCGGCTGCTCGACGATTATCTGCCAATGAAGCCAGCATGAAGAAGCGGCGTGCCATTGTCATCGGCGGCTCCGTCGGAGGGCTGTTTGCAGCCAATCTGCTGCGTTCTACCGGTTGGGAGGTAGAGGTATTCGAGAAAGTGGCTGACGATCTTTCCAGCCGCGGTGCCGGAATCGGGACCCACGACGAACTGTTTGCAGTAATGCGTCGGATTGGCATAACCATCGACGAGTCGATTGGCGTACCATTAAAGCTAAAAGTATGTCTCGACAAGTCAGGCAGGATCATTCACGAGCTTCGGGTAGACCGGGTCATGACGGCTTGGGCACGCATTTACCGGCCGCTCAAGGACATTTTTCCCACGGAGAACTACAACTTCAACATGACGTTGGAGCGTGCCGAGCAGGACGCGAACGGAGTGACGGCGATCTTTGCCGATGGGAGCCGAGTGCGAGGGGACCTGCTTGTGGGGGCCGACGGAATTCGGTCCGCGGTGCGGGCTCAGTTGATGCCGGATGTTCAGCCGCAGTACGCCGGCTACGTAGCCTGGCGCGGCGTGGTCGAAGAGGAGGCCTTTCCGCTCGACCTGCATAAGAAGATCTTTGATCTTCAAGCTTTCTGCCTGCCGGAAGGGGAGCAGATGAATACTTACCCCGTCCCGGGACGCAACAATGATGTTCGCCCGGGCCGCAGGCGCTGCAACTTTGTCTGGTATCACCCGGTCGACTTTGAGAAGGCACTGCCAGCATTGTGCACGGATTCGACGGGACATTGCCACGGCACAGCGATTCCCCCACCACTCATTCGGCCCGAGGTCATCGAGGAGATTCGGGCAGTTGCGCATGACAAGCTCGCGCCTCAGATCGCCGCGGTCGTAGACCTCACCACGCAGCCTTTTTTCCAGGCGATATTTGACATTGAGTCGCCACGCATCGTGCAAGGAAGAATTGCGCTGATAGGAGATGCGGCTTTCGTGGCGCGACCGCATGTCGGAATGGGAATTACCAAGGCGGCACTCGACGCGCGCTGTTTGGCCGATGCGATCGTGGCGGCGGATGGAGAACTCGATGCCGCGCTCGCAAACTACGATAGCGCGAGGCGCGCTTTCGGCATGCGCGCGGTTGCTCGCTCACGACGCCTGGGAGCGCACCTCGAAGCGCAACTCAAACCGCGTGAGCTTCGGACTCCGGATGAACTTCACCAACGACCCGAAATCGTACTTCGCGAGCTTGGCGTGCAACTGTCAGACATTCCGGAACTGGCGGAGCTCGCTTAATAGTCCGTGGTTCTCAAGCAGTAAAATGCGACGGGGCCAGGCATTAATGCCTGGCCCCGTTCATATCCCTGGACGCTTCAACTTGAGCAGCGGCATGGGACTAACTGTTCATATAGAGGCCGCCATTCACGTGTATGGACTGTCCCGTGATGTAGCGCCCATCAGTGCTGCATAACAATTTCACCATTGCTACGATTTCTGACCTCTCGGCAAAGCGCCCGAGAGGGATCTTCTTTATGTCGAATTGAAAAGGCGTCGTCCGCGCTGTATTGGACGGACCGGGAGAAACGTAATTCACATTGATATTGTGAGGCGCCAACTCGAGCGCCAGCGCTCGAGTCAACCCGGCCAGGCCAGCCTTCGCAGCTGAAGTCGCCGACCGTCCGGGATGCGGCATATGCCCGAAAAGACCCCCCATGTTTACGATACTTCCGCCGCCAGCGCGGATCATTTGAGGTATACAAGCCTGCGTGCAGTGAAAGGATCCATCCAATATGACGGACAAAGTGTGTCGCCAGTCTTCGTAACTCAGGTCCTGGAATGGACTGGGGCTGTGGGTGACCGCGTTGTTGATCAAGATATCCAGCTTGCCGAAAGTATCTACCGTAGCCTGCACCATGCGTTTGACGTCTTTGGCGTCCGTGATGTCCGCGAGATATGCCATGGCTTTACCACCAGCCGCATTGATCGCGGCAGTTGCCTCCTCCATGTCCTTCTTTGAAGAACGCGAATTGATCACCACTGCCGCTCCGGATTGAGCCAACGCTTCGCCGACCGCGCGCCCCAAATTGCGGGCGCTGCCCGTAATCAATGCGACTCGCCCTTGAAATTCTTTTTCACTGCTCATAGGTATTCACCGCCCCTCGTTTCAATGTAACCGCTGTTCGTGGGATTTCAGATAACGGTGCGGTGCCGCAGGTCGGCGATCTGCTCATCACTGTAACCCAGCATGTGCATGATCTCGTCGGTATGCTCGCCGCACTCGGGTGTAGCGGTGCGAATTTCGCTCGGCGTGCGCGAAAGATTGAACCCCTGGCCGACGATCCTGGTGCGCCCGAGCAAGGGATGCGTGACCGGCACCGCCATGCCGAGGTGCTTCACCTGTGGGTCTTCGAATACCTCGTTCATCTTGTAGATTGGCCCACTGGCGACCCCGGTTTTCTCGAACACCTCGATCCATTCGCGAGTGCTTTTACGCCGTGTGTAATCTGAAAGGTCCTTGTTGCAGCTGACCCGGTTCTTGGAACGCAACGCATGGGTCAAATATTCGGGCTTGGCAAGCAATTCATCGGCGCCGAGGGCTTTGCACAGCCTTTCCCACATCGCCTGTGCGGCGGCGGAGATATTGATATGGCCGTCCGCGGTGGGGAAAACCCCGGTCGGGATCGCCGTTGGATGATCGTTGCCTGCCTGGGGCGCAATCTCCCCTTCCATGAGCCAGCGCGCGGCTTGGAAGTCTAGCATTGCGATCATCGCCTGCAAAAGCGATGCCTGCACCCATTGACCTTCACCCGACGCTTCGCGTTCCAGTAGCGCCATCAAGATTCCCATCGCGCAGTAATTGCCAGCGCTTGAATCAGCGACCGCGATGCCGGCACGCACAGGCCCCTGACCGGGCAATCCGGTGATTGCCATCAAACCCCCCATGCCCTGCGCGATCTGATCGAAGCCCGCGCGCTTGGCGTAAGGCCCGTCCTGTCCAAACCCCGAAATGCTGGCGTAGACCAGCCGCGGGTTGGTCTTTCTAAGCGTTTCGTAATCGATGCCGAGCCGAAATTTCACGTCCGGGCGAAAATTCTCCACCACGACATCGGCGCGGTCGGCGAGTTTGCGAAAGACAGAAAGCCCGTCGGGATCCTTAAGGTTAAGTCCGATGCTGCGCTTGTTGCGATGCAAATTCTGAAAGTCAGAGCCGTGGCGGTTGGCGCCCCAGCCATCGCTGACGTCCGATCCTGCCGGTGTCTCAACCTTGATGACGTCGGCGCCCCAGTCCGCCAGCTGTCGCACGCAGGTGGGACCCGAGCGTACGCGAGTCAAATCGACAATGGTGAAGCGGGACAACGGTCCGCGGCGGGATGATATGTTTGACATCGGAGATCAAAGTTAACTGAAAATCGAATAACGCGGACGGGATACCGGATGCCAATATGATCCTTGGCCGACTATTTCGCCAAGCGCAAGCTCAGCTATCAGGGCTGATCTTCGAACGCTTCACCACGGCGGCCCATTTCACCAGTTCGGATTTCAGATAAGCGGAAAACACCTCTGCGGTGTTACCGATCGGCTCGACCCCCTCGCTGGTCAGACGCTTCTGCATGTCGGGAAATTGCGTGATCTTGGCAATCTCTTTGTTGAGCCGTGAGATGATTTCCTGTGGTGTGCCAGCTCTCGCCAGCATCGCGTACCAGACAGTCGCCTCGAACCCTGGAACACCAGATTCATCGACAGTTGGCAGTTTTGGCAGCAGCATCGACCGCTTTAGACTTGTCAATGCGATCGCTTTCAGCTTGCCGCTGTGCACGTGAGGCAAGGACGGTGCCGTCGTGTTGAACATTACATCTATCTCGCCCCTGATCAAGCTAAATGTCGCAGGACCGTTGCCCTTAAAGGGTATATGAAGCAGATCAGTTCCTGTCATCTCCATGAACAGCTCGGTGACGAAATGCGACGATGTACCTGTGCCGCCCGATGCGTAATTCAGTTTGGCTTTGTGCGACCTGCCCAATCCGATCAAATCCTTGACTGACTTCGCGGGGACCGACGGGTGAACGACCAAAATGTAGGGCCCCGAGGCGAGGACGGAGATCGGTGCAAAATCACGCACCGGATCGAAAGGCACTCGCATTAGGCTCGGGTTCATCACAATGTGACCGACGCTGGCGACAAGAAGCATGTGTCCATCGGGAGCGGATTTCGCAACCATACCCACACCAATGTTGCCGCCCGCGCCAGGACGATTGTCGACAATCACGGTCTGACCAAATGCATCGGTGAGTTGCTGGCCAAAAATGCGCGCCACGACGTCGGTGCCGCCGCCAGCCGAAGTTGGCACGATCACTTGTATTGGCCGCTGTGGATAGCCCTGGGCAAGCAGACTGTTAGGTGCTGCAGTGACGTGGAGTGCCAGTACAGCCGCGGCAAACCTTGTTGAACTTAGTGCTGCAAAACGTGAAGGAAGAGTGAATGCCATATGGTATCCCTTCGTTGAGAAGTTGCTTTACCGCATGGAAAAAGAGGGCAAGGAACACCGGACTGGAATTTCTTATTGTTCTACGCCGGTGATTTTCCTTTTGGGAGAATACACAGCGTAATCTGATAATGCAACGACCCAAAGTTCTTTTTTACGTTTGATTGCTCAATGCATCGAGATATTATGTGGCAGGCTAGATTTGCAAATGAGGTGGTTTGTCCATATTTTGAACTACGTTGCATCTTGAAGAGGTTTGTTACAGTGACAATCAACGAGGATGGTGTTTCGTTTGGCTACACGGACTAGGCATACAGGAAGGATCCAGGTTGTTGGGCCGGAGGGCGCCCGCAAAATCTTTCGCAGTGGCATACCGCGTGCGCTCGGCATGCGCCTGATCTCCCTGTCGCGGACGAAGGTCACGGCCGAAATGCGTATCAAGAAGCGCCTTCACATCAACCTCCCTGGCCGCGTGTACGGGGGTGCAATCATGGCATTTGCGGACGTGGTGGGCGCAGCGGGTACGGTATGCAATTTGCGTCCCGGTAGTCGGACTGGAACGCTGGAATCCAAGACCAATTTTTTTGCCGCTGGTATTGGGCCTGTGCTTACGGCAGTGTCGATACCCCTTCACAACGGTCGTACCACGGCGGTATGGCAGACGACCATCAAGAATCCGGACGGGCGCATCATTGCGATCGTAACCCAGACTCAGATAGTGCTTTCCAGCCAATCAGATCCAAAATAATGGATGTGAGCCGCATGAATTCCACTAAGCTATTGACGAACCCTCTCGCTGACCGGATGCGCGAGGGAAAACTCGGCCTCACTCTCATGATCCGGCGAGCACGGACGGTTGATATCGCGCTCGCTGCAAAGACATGCGGTTTCGATGCGCTGTCCCTTGACATGCAGCACACCACTATTCCGGAAGAGGCGGTATCGCAGATTGCGGTTGCCGCGATGAGCATCGGTGTGACGCCTCTCGTGCGCGTTCCGGAGAAGGATTATGCGGCGGCGCTGAGGATGCTCGACAACGGTGCCCTCGGCATCATCATGCCGGAAATAACGACGGTGGAAGATGCACGGCAGGCGGTCATGGCATGCAAGTTCATCCCCATCGGGAATCGTGGCGCATTCGGCAGTTGGCCGCATTTCGCTTACCGATCGGTGCCGGCCGCCGAAGCACGCAAGGCAATGAATGAAGCGACGCTGTTGATTCTCATGATCGAGAGCAGGGCGGCGCTTGAGAATATAGAGGCCATCGCCGCCGTGCCGGGCGTGGATATCATCCATATCGGTACCAACGATCTTTCGACAGACCTGGGGTATCCGGGCGAACTGACCCATCCCGAGGTCCTGTCAGCGATAGAGCGTGTTGTGCGGGCATGTCACGCCCACGGAAAGTTTGCCGGCGTTGGAGGGCTGTCCGGTGGTGACGTCATGAAGAATCTGATGCCTGTGCTCAAGCTCGGAGCGCGATTTATCACCTCGGCCAGCGAGTGGGATTTAATGATGGCGGCAGGGACCGAGCGCGTCAAAGCGCTTAGAGCGTTGACGCCAGGTTGACAACATCCCGCTCGCAGCAAGGATACCGAGGAAGCCGGGGCAGCAAGGCTCCATTCTCATCCCGGTCCTGAAGTTCTGCCGTCCCTGGAGACGCGTCCAACAGTCATGCGGTTTCTGCTACGGTTGTATGCGCTCTCTTGTCGATCTCTAGATTTCTTGTTCTGCGTTTTTCCATGGCGGCTATCCATCTCACTTTTGCCCTGTGTTTTTTCAACTTCGTCGGGCAGGCGGCCGCCCGCGTCGTACTCACGCTCTACGCACTCGAGCTGGGCGCGCCAGCGTCTGCGGTGGGGGTGATCGGCGGACTGCTGTACCTGTTCCCGCTGCTGCTGTCCTGGCCGATCGGGGCGCTGGCCGACCGCCGCGGCGCGCGCGGCCTGCTGATGTTCGGCACGACCTGCGGCGTGGCCTCGCTCGCGCTGCCGTACTTCGTGCAGACCCTGCCCGCGCTCTATGCGTCGGCGGCGCTGAACGGTCTCGCGCTCGCGTTCTACCACGTCACGCTGCAGAACCTCATCGGCACGCTCAGCAAGCCGGAGGACCGGCCGCGGAACTTCAGCAATTTTGCCCTGACGGGATCCGTCACCAATTTCGTCGGCCCGTTGATCGCCGGGCTCTCGATCGACCACGCGGGGCATGCCGTGGCGTGCCTGGTGGTCGCGACCCAGCCGTTGATCGCGGTCGTGCTGCTGCTCGTCTGGGGTCGCCGGTTTCCACCCGGCAATCCGCAGGCCCCGCAGGGGTCGGGCACGCTCGGCGCGCTCAAGGACGCGGGGATCTGGCACATGCTCGCCGTCAGCGGCATGGTGCAGCTCGGCCAGGATCTCTTCCAGTTCTACCTGCCGATCTACGGGCACTCGATCGGGCTGTCGGCCTCGGCGATCGGCGTCATCCTGGCGAGCCTGGCCGTGGCTTCGTTCGTCGTGCGGCTGTTCCTCGCGCGCCTGGTCAAGCGGTTCCCGGCCGAGACGCTCCTCGCCTGGGTATTTCTCGCCAGCGCGGTCGGCTTCCTGCTGGTGCCGTTCTTCAGCAACATCATGATCCTGGTCCTGATTGCATTCTGGTTCGGGCTCGGCATGGGCATGGGCGTGCCGCTGACCGTGATACTCATGTTCGCCCGTTCCACCGAGGGGCGCTCGGGGCAGACGCTGGGATTGCGCTTGACGGCCAACAACTTCGTGCGCGTGACAGGCCCCATCGTATTCGGGGTGGTGGCCTCGGTGCTCGGCCTGGCGCCGGTTTTCTGGATCAACGCAGCGATGATGGCTGGCGGCGGCCTGTTGTCGTGGTCGGGCCGCAAGCGGTGAAGGCAAAAGGGAAAAGGCAAAAGGGTTTGTTGGCCTCCTATCACCTATCACCTATCACCTATCACGCAATCCCCGCATTGCGGCAGCAGGCAAGATCGTCTATGTTT